>PXDP01000490.1 GCA_003565035.1 PVC group bacterium
ACGGGAACTGGTACCTGCTGGCGCACAACGAGGAGAAAGACCGCATGGCCACCTTCGCGCTCTCAAGGTTCCGGCAGGTTGAGGGAACCGGGAAAACATTCCGGCGTCCCCCCGGCTTCGATGCCAGAGCCTATGCGCGGGAGGCCTTCGGCATCACCCGCGGGGAGAAAACCCTGAACGTGCGGCTGCTTTTCGATCCGAAACTGGCAGTGTACATCATGGAGCGGGAATGGCACCCCTCGCAGACGTTCATCCAACGGCCCGATGGCCGGGTGGAAATGCGGCTGGAGACCTCCGGGAGGCAGGAACTCATCCGCTGGGTGCTCTCCTGGATGCCGGATGTGAGGGTGCTGGCCCCGAAAAGCCTGAGAGACCGAATCGAAGAAAAACTCCGGGATGGACTCGCGCGGCAAAATGCATAGAAGAAGTCATTACGAAGCTACCGCTTTGCGGAGCCTCCTTTGGCGACCAGGGACAGTTCTTTCGCCGAGACGCTTTGCAGGCGGTCGGAGGGTTTCCGGACCAGCCACTCTTCGAGGACGTGGAACTGTCCCTGCGCATCCGCCAGGCGGGACGCTGGCTCTACCTGGGAGGCGGCATACAGGCCTCCGCCCGGCGCTGGATCAAGGACGGCTGTCTGTTTATCAAAACGTGGAGTAGAACTTCGCCAAGCCTTCAAAATGAAAACTCATCTGATCAATAATTTCCGTGAATTCAGTTCCGGTAATCATCTCAAGCTCCTGGCGTAAGCGGCGGATTTCATAAGGATTCGTCGTATTGCGCCCAATCTGATCCACGCGGGAATGCACCTGTTGCCAATGGCGCTTTATTTCCTGAAGCTTGATAAGGTTCGCATGATTCCCTCGCAGGGCCTCCTGTTGAATGCGGCTGTCAATGAAGGGGAGGACTTTTGAACAGAGTTCTTTTTCAAGCTCGCGGGAAACGGCCTGGGTCTGCAAGACGGTGTTATGTCTCGTCGCATCCAGTGTTACCTGCAGTTTTGTCCGGAAAACATCCCCGGCCTGCTGAGCCCGTGCGGGATGCAAATGATCAAAATTTATATTTTCTTCGAGCAGGGCTTCTTCTGAGAAAGCCTCCAAATGCATGCTGGTGGTGATATGAATGTCCGAAGCGGTTGCATCCTGCCCGGTCACCGCACGATAGGCACTGTTTTGGGCTTCCTGCGCATCCGTCTGGAAAGTATGGCGGCTGACTGCTTTCCCGTTTTTCATCAGGGTAAAGGGCTGGTTTTCATCCAAGGCAAGATCATAATCCATGCCCACACGGTCGGCATTGTGTGCGTTCCGTATGACGGTGAAGTTCAAGCCGGATGTATCGTAACCCATTTCTTCAAGGTTTTGAAGAAACGCAGGCATCACGTTTTCATATACGCGATCCAACTGGCGATTGAAAATCGCCTGTACGTTTCGCGGAGTCGTATGCTTCAGCAGCCATTTGGCTTCGTATGACGCGTTGATCTGCGTCACCAAGGTTTCAACCTGTTGCTGCAGTTCATCCACATTGCGCCCCCCCACACCGGAAGACCGGGCGGCTTCCAGCCTGAATTGTGTATCCTGCCATCGCCGGACCAGACTCCGCCCCTCTTTGATCCGGGCAGAATAGGCGGCATCATCAAATCCCGGCTGCATGGCGGGTTTCCGCCAATTGAAAACCGGACGGGCGGCACTGGCGGGCAGAGCACTGGCGAGCAGCCGGCTGCTTGCCTGAATGCCATATTCAAACACTTTGCCATATACATATGCCTGCGCAGTGCTCAGAGCCGCACCACGCCATCCTCCCTGCTGTCCATCCTGCCCGGCGCTGTGATAGCCGTCGTATGCCGCAACGGCCAGGTTTCCGACCTGGTGGGACCAGGCAACCGACTGCGTCACGGCCTCGCCGACCCCACCTTGCACGTAGCCCACAGTGCCGCCATAGGCAATGCGGAGGGCAGTTGGCGCGGCCGCAACGGCGCGGGCGGACAAACCATACGCGGTCGCAACCGGTGCGGCGGCCCCCACGAGAACCATGCCGGCACCGGTTTGGGCTGTCTGCCGCCAAAACTCATATTCATCCATGACCGCAGCCTGGTAATCGGCTTCGGCTCCGATGCCCTGCCAATAGCCTGTAACCCGATGCCCAACAGCATCCACCACCTGGCGCATCTGCTCTACATTGGAATAATCCAGATTGCGGTCAACATAGTTCATCAGCAGGGCCCGCTCATCCTCAGGCAGACCGGTCATCATGCGCTGCACACCCGTGAAGGCCCGCTGAACAAAGTGTAATTCTTCAGCCAAATGACGACTCTGTTCCGCCATCTGAAGGCGGATATAGTGATCATAAAGCGTTGGAGTATGTACACGTGTTCCGGTCCGCATATAGGTTAATTCATCCTGCTCGCCCTGATAGGATGCCTGAGTCACCATGCGCTGCCAGGACAGATTCGCCCGAGCCTCCGGATCCAATTCGTCCTTAAGCTGGCGATCCAGAAACTCCATCCGCTCCCGGAAGAACAACGCAGTTTCCATGCGCAATAATGCAGCATCAATTCGGGATTCAGCCTTTTGGGGGGCATCGAGATACGCCTCAAAGCTTTCTGCGGCGTCCTCCTCACGGGCCAGCACTCTGCGCTGGCAGGCGACCCGCAAGTCGTACAAAGCCGCCTCATTCAGCGGCATTCGCTCATACGAAAAAATATAATTCGACAAGCCTGCCGGTGTGGCCACATGAATGCCGAAAGCCACTTCGCCGGGAGGCGGCGGTGAAAAACGCCCCTGTGGCCAGGAAACCGAAACCGGAAGATGACGGGATTTCGTCACCGTATCAGGCAGGGTATCCTTATCAGACCACTCCGGGAAAAGATGGCTGTGCCTGGCATCATATGTGCAGGATGCGATCGCCCCCCTCCCTCCGGAACCTCCCGTTACCGCCAAACCCACCACGCCGCCATACCACCAATGGAAATCCTCCACGCGCGGATGATCCAGCCTTCGCATTTGCACCTCAACCGGTAAATGGAAACGGAGTTTGAATCCCTCGTCCTGAGCCGGGATCACTAAAGGCGGGGAGCCCCAACGCACATGACCCGCAAGACCGAAACGCCTGGGCTGAGCGGATCCCGTTTCCCGTTCATCCAGAGCATACAGCTCGGTTCCGGCCTGTAACCCTTCACTGGCGGCAAACGCGCGCGCTTTGACCGCATTTCGGCCCAACATTCTGATCACGCCTCCACTCCCGAATCCCTCCTCCCTTGAATCCAGCTCAAAAGCTGTCAAGACCCAATACCCTGCCTCATTTTCACTGGGGAAGAGGATGTCATCCATGGGGAAACCCGCGACCGCCAACAGCGCATCCCGATGTCGCCGACGCGCCTTTTGTTGCAAATCAGCGGGATCCGGCAGCGGCATCATCTCTGTAATTTCCCGCCCTTTTTCCGCCATTTGCTGTTGTAATCCAAGCAGGATATCGCGACTGAAACGCGCCATGGCCAGCGACCGCTCCAATGCTTCTATATCCTCAAAGCCCAACGCAGTCCATGCATCCACCAGCGTCCCCTCATAGTCCAGGCTGGCCTCAACAAAAGCAGCCCGCAGCATGAGAAACTCCTGTAGCAAATTGTTTAAGGCCACCAGATATGCCCTCAGTTCCATACTCGGATGATGAAGAAAAGGTGCCCACTGCTGATTTAACTGCTCCAATTCGTGATCTTCCATCGGGCCCATGACCCTGCGCGTCAATTCCCGTGTGGTCATCACGAGAAGCCTCCAATCCTGTTCGGCCACATCCTGAGCAAACGAAGGGATCTCGACCGGTTGTCGCGGTAAATCCATTCCCTCCATTTGCCAGGCATGCCAGAGAGCTTCATGCATCAATTCCTGCAGCCTTGGATCGTCTGCATTCCGTGCTTTCCCATAGAGAATTTCCGCAGCCTCTCCGGCAGCGGCG
>PXDP01000047.1 GCA_003565035.1 PVC group bacterium
CCGGCAGCGCTTCGGAGAGGGCCAGATGAAAGCTGAAATTCTCCTTCGCCTCCGCCAGCATTTCAAATTCCTCGGCGTAGTAGATTTCCTGTTTGGAGCGGGCTCCGTACCAGTAGCTGATTTTGCGGGCGGAGTTTTCGGTGTTGAGCAGGTGGGAGAGATGCGCGCGCAGGGGAGCCATACCGGCTCCACCTCCGATGTAGATCATTTCCCGCTGGGTAGGGCGGATATGAAAGTCACCGAATGGACCCACCGCCTGCACGGTGTCTCCGGGTTTCAGATTAAACACCCAGGCGGAGCCCGCGCCCGGCGGACAGTCCTGTCCGGGCGGCGGGGTGGCGATGCGCACGTTGAATTTGAGGGTGGACTCCGTGGCGGCGTTGGAGGCGATGGAGTAGTTGTTCAGCCGTCCCTCTTCCGGGTTGGAGGCCACCAAATCGAAGACCTTTTTTTCGCGCCAGACGGAGGCGTAGGGCTCGGGGATGTCAAAATCGGCGAAGGCGATGCGCTCGTAGGCGGGGAATTTGAGCTGCATGTAATCGCCGGGCTGAAAGTCCACGCGGTCGGCCTCGGTGGCGGGTTTCAGTTCCAGCTCGCGGATAAAGGTGGAGACATTCCGGGTGCTGGCCACGGTGAAGGTGTAGGTCTTCTCTTCGCGGGCCCCGGCCCCGCCGGGTCTTTTCAGGTTGAGCCAGATGCGTCCGCTCCGTTCTTCGATGGGCCAGGTGACCAGTCCGCGGCAGATGGGGGCGCGGGCGGGAGAGCCGTCGGCCAGATTAAAGCGTCCGTTGTGTTTGGGACATTCGATCATGCAGCCCACCACCAGACCTTCGGAAAGATGGGTGTTGCCGTGGGTGCAGACTCCGTCGGTGGCGTGGAGGGCCCCGTCGGCGGTGCGGTAGAGGGCGAAGGTTTTGTTGCCGTGATCGAAGCGCAGGATATCCTCCGGTCCCAGATCGGCGGCGGCGCAGATTTCGAGCCAGCCCTCCGCGTCCGGTTTGGCATCGCCCCGGATCCGCCCATCGTCCACCCGGATTTTCGGCGCGGGGAGAGTACGCTTCACGTGCCAGGCGGGTTCTTTCACCTGACGCAGAATCGCGGGCAGGATTTCCCGCCAGGCGGCGGCGATGGACGGATAAGGCGGCGGACAATCGTCTTTGATGAGCGGATGCAGCTTCGGAAGATTGTGATAGGGCACCAGGGGGAACATGTGATGTTCCAGATGGTAATTCATGTTCCAGTAGATGAAACGGCTGAAGGGATTCATGTACACCGTGCGGCAATTGAGGCGGTGATCCAGCACGTTCTCCGCCAGGCCCGCGTGCTGGGTGGTGTTGTGGAGGATCATCAGCCAGGTGCCGAAGACATGCGGCAGCACAAACAGGAAGATCGGAATCCAGCTTTGCAGCAGAACGGCGGCGATGACCGGAAGCAGATGCAGCAGCACCAGAATGCGGGCGTTGCGGATGACCTTGGGGAACTCGGTTTCAGGAATGAAGGTTTTTTCGGCTTCGGTGATTCCGCCGAGGGTATGTTTGAGCAGCGTCGGGTAGTATCCGAGGATCTGGGGAATGGCAAAAATGCTTTTGATGTGGGTGGGGATATCCGGGGGACGGGAGACCTGGATTTCCGGGTCGCGGCCCACAATGATGGTGTCGCTGTGATGCCGGGTGTGGCTCCAGCGCCACACGACCGACTCCCGCAGGACCATGAAGCAGGAGATTTCATAAATCAGATTGTTCATCCAGTCGGATTTGAAGGCGGTGCCGTGGCTGCATTCGTGCCAGCGCGAGTCCGAGGCGGTCGCGTAGAGCACCGCGTAGAGGGCATAGGGCAATACCACCCAGGGGGTACCCCAGAGGGCGACGGCGCCCCAGCCGGTCAGGCCCAGGAGACCAAACCAAAGGAGGGTGTCGCGGATGGCGGGTCCGTTTTTACGCTCCAGCAGTTTGCGCAGTTCCTTGCGGGGGACGGGGGTCTGATACCAGTCCGCCTCTGCCAGACCCCGTTCAACGGCTTTTCGGGCGTCATCGCCGGTGAGGCTGTAGTCGAGATGTTTGGGCGGTTTCAGGGCGGCGGCGGGGCCGTGATCAAGTTCCATGCTCATGGGCTGTTTCCTAAAATAGAGGGTGAAGTTTAAGGGGTAGGCAGAGAACGGGCGGTTCCGTCGGTGAAGACAAACGAAATCCCCAGTCGTTCCAGCACCTGCTCTTTCCAAAGTCCGCCGAGAAAGCCCCGCTCCGGCACCACGTTGCGGGGGTCGGCGGGAAAGCGGCTGCGGTTGGCGTTGAACACCACTTCGCCGTAGCCGGGGACGCTGCAGATGTGGGCCATCCACTGGTCCATCCCGGCGTGGAAATGCTCGTGAGCATCCAGGGTGTACAGGGCGGTGAACAGGGTCAGGTAGGCCCCCACATTGACGGAGTTGTAGTCGGCATCGGGGGAAAGGTTGGCCTGGCTGGGGTCCCATTCCACTTCCGCGCCGCCGCCGTGTTCGAGATGGTTTCCGCCCCGGTTGCGGCGGGTGAGGCCACCCCCTTTGAAATACCAGCGGTCCAGTTCGGAGCGGGTGGCGATGAACGAGCGCAGCATGGAGCCGTCGCCCGGAGGCCCCTGCCTCCAGGCGGGGGACACCTCCAGGGTGCCCCCGGTAACGGAGGGTGTCCATAGGGAGGGGGTTCCGCCGCGGGCATCCCCGAAGTCGCGGAATCCTGTCACCACATAAACACCCGGTCCGGCGCCGGGCCCCTCCGTGATCTCCAGCTTGAGGTTCAGCACTCCGCGCGCGGCACGGTACACGGGCCAGACAAAATCAGGGCGGACGGTCAGGGTCCCGTCCCCCGCCGCCGCAATGGGGATGGCCGGGAGGTTCAATCCAATGCGCGGATCATGGGGGCGCAGATAGCGGGGGCCGTCCACCGGTTCGGCGCGGGGCGTGTCCAGCGTTTCCCCGCTGCCCAGAAAAAAGACCTGGGCGTATTCGGAGAAATAATACATCGGGTGCATCCCATTCACCTCGCGGTCGAAGGAACGCATGCCTTCGTGCTGGAGCATGGCGGCGGCGATGGCGATGTGGGTGCCGTGACCGCTCATCATGCCGCCGTCGTGGCTGAGACAGAGTCCGGCGAGGACGGCCTCGTAGAGGTCGATGGCCCGTTGCAGGAAGCGGATACGGCAGAGTTGGCGTTCCCCGGGCGTGAGCCAGGAGGCCAGAGCACCGATGGCCAGGTCTCCGGCCTGCATGGAGATATCGGCGGCGTAATCCGCTCCGGCATTGTTCCAGACTGCGTTGGTGCCCTGTGAATCGTTGAGACCTTGATTCATGAAGCCCGGTCCAGGGAGCAAGGAGGTGAGGTGGGCCGCGCGGAAGGTCTCCGGCAGGCGGGGGGCGTTCCCGAAGAGGTCGCTGGAGGGGAGGGGGATCAAGGCGGTGTCGGGAATCACGATGTCCGAGAGACGGAACCATTCTATATCGGTTTTCCGGACTTCGGAACGGATCACGCCGGGGCGGAAGGCATCGTCCGGGGGCGGCTCAGCGAGAACGGTGAGCACGGCGAGGGCATCAAGGGCGGTGGCGGAGACGTCGGCGCGGCGGGAGAGGGCGGTGGTGAGCACGTCGCCGTGACGCAGGGGCAGAGGGGTTTCGCCGTCCCAGGCAAGATCGGGATTGAACTTGCGTCCGAGCCCGTAGCGGATGGCCCCGCGGCTGTCCCAGCCAAAGGCGTGCACGTCTTCCAGGCGTCCGTGCTCATTGTAAAAGGTGCCCACGGGCGGGTTGAGCACGGTCATGTTGAGATCGGCGGTGACGGAGCGGCCTTGCTGTTCCTCGACACGGGCACCGTTCTCCCGGGCGGGGGTGGCGGAGAGCAGGCGGGCCTCTTTCCCAACCACCACCCAGGGCTGTCCGTCGACGAAATGGCCGTGGGCACTTGCTCCCTC
>PXDP01000172.1 GCA_003565035.1 PVC group bacterium
CCATTTCGTTTCGGAAAGAACCTCTGGAAACCCGGCGACGCAATGCGCTGGTGCCGGCCGGCACGACAAAATCCAACATTCCCCTCGACATCAGTGATCATGAATATTGCGGAACCGGGCGTCGAAAAGTCATTGGCGGCGTGGAAATTCATGGCTACACCCGCGAACTGCTGGTGCTGGAAAAACTCCGCGCCATCTGTCAGCAGCATCCCGACTACCCTTACAGCAAAGACAAAAACCGCGCCCGGGATTTCTACGACATCCTGCAACTCACCCAGGACGCCGACGAGGCATTTCTCACCACCTGCCGGAACGAAATCGACAAAGTCTTCGACGCCAAAGAGGTTCCCCTGACCTTCCTGAACGCCCTCTGGGACGAGAAGTTCACCGACACATTCGCCCGCGGCTTTGACGAAGTCCGCGAAACCATCCGCGGCACCCCCTACCCCTTCGACATCTACCTCGAACACGCCCGGTTTCTGGTGATGGATATTGTGCCGGGGCTGCACACCGCTCGCTAATGGATACCCCGCCATTTTCGAATGAATCTTTTCGCTTCTTTCTTAGGAATAAAGCGCTTTTCCGATCCCGCACGGTTCATCAACGCCTCTAGTTTGTCAGCCGCCACGCTTCCTGCCAAACGCTCTTCATCGACCAGTCTATCCATGACCCAAATACTACCGTGAACCTCGATGCATTGACCCTCGGCTTCTTCTCTCAGGGAACCATCGCAGGTGAGCAGCATGGCACCGGTTTCCCACGCCAGGATCAGAACGGAAACATCTTCCGGCGAAAGTTTTCTGTACCGCTCCTCTTCAATTTCCTGAAAAATCCGTTCCAACCCAATCGGAATCACCACAATCGAGCCCCGCTCGACATGAGCGACCACATTGGGATGCCGACCCCGAACCTCTTGAAAGACCTGTTCCGTGGTCAGTGTTTCGATTCCCAGACAGATCCAGACATCCAGCACCCCCATTAGGTCCATGTCGATCAGCAGTCCGGCATCCTTTACGGCGATCTTCACCCACCACCCCTCAGTCCTCAGAAAGTTCCCCGTACATCAACTCCTCAACCGGACACCCCAGGAGACCTGAGGCTTTCGAGATGGAGATCAGTTGCTGGGACAGTGCCCGATGAACCAACTGCGTGAACCGCGCAGATTCTTCGGTCCCTTTCCATACGTTCCGCCCCGGCTCCCCTTCCGTTTTCCATTTGAGCTGATTGGCTTTAATACAGAAATATCGATAAAATCCATCCGTCACCACCCCCGCATTGTGGGCCCGTGCCATGATCGCGGAACAGGGAATTCCCCATTCCTGTTTAATGGCCACCAGTTCCGGAATGGAAACCTTAGAGCGCTTCTCACCAAAAAAGCGTTTAAACGGCTCCTCCGGCAGCAGAAACGCCCCGGCAAAGCGATGACACAATTTTTCAATCTCACGCGCCTCCAGCGACTCCGGGAACACCAGCCGCAGATGCGCCAGCTCATGCAGTGCGGTCAACCGCAGCCGGGGAACATCCTCAATCCACGAAAGCGCCATCACCGGAATCTTCGCTGTCTCCGTACCCACAAAGGCGGACAACCCATCAAACCCCTTCAGAGCGTTTCGAAAGAGCTTCACCTTCACCCCGTGCTCCTCCAGCATACTGTGCACATTGGGAATCGGATTCATTCCCAGGTCCCAACGTGTACGTGTGTCCACCGCCGCCTGCTCCACCGCCTTGCCCAATGCTTCGGGGGCCATACTCCGCAAGTCAACCTGAGAAAAAGCCGGATTCTTTATATTCAGGAAAGATTCCACTTCCAGGTATCGTTCGAAGAACTCAAACGACTCCTCCTTCAACCGCTCCCGCTGTTTTTTGCCCACCTTGGTCAGAGAACGGTACTCCACGCTCTGAAACGACAATCCCGATTGACGCATAAAGTAGTCTGAGCGCACCTTCAACACACGCGATACCCGTGCCAGAAACCGCGTATCCGTTTTAGCCAGCCCCTTTTCAATCTTCTGCAACTGGGTGTGCGAGTACTCCCCTTCCAACGCATCCGCCAAACCACGCAGGGAGTATCCCCGCATGATCCGCGCGCGCTGAAGGCGCTCGCCGAACAGCAGATTGAAATCGGAAACTGCTTTCCCAGCCCCCACAGCGGGTTTATACCCAGCCGATGGTTCGCGAACAACGGTCTGTTCCCGGCCCTCCACAACCAGGAAATAGCCTGGATGGGTTTTCAGCAGCGCTTCCGCCGCAGCGATTGCGTCAGCCTCCGTGTCATGTACAGATGCCGCGCGCATCGCCCCCTCCTTCACCACCGCCCAGCATCCATCGTCCCGGTGGACCACCTGGTAGGTTTTCATGTTGTTCTCTCTCTTTTGGGTTTTCGGGGGTGCCGCCCCCACGGTTACATATACATTATACCAGATTACGGTATTGACAAACAACGATTATTTGTAAATTATGATAACATCAAATGCACACCCAAGCGTGTGGGGCCGAAGCCCGGACCAAAAACGGTCACGGTGAAAACCCACGTCCGCTCCAAGCCGAAGCCGATCGGCCGCAAATGCCGTTGACCGGCAAAGACAGCCGCCCCGGAAACGGGGCGGCTTTTTTCATGCTGTTTTCAGTGTTTTCCGACGGTCGGAAAATGAACGGACAGCTTTTCCGATCATCGGAAAAGGCCGGAGTTCCGAGTTTACGCGGATAGTCGAAGAGGTCCATTTATGGGCCGGGAATGAGGTGGATAGGGTCCCGGCGGGAAGACCTTTTCCGATGAAACGCGCTCGCTGAAGCATCGCTCTGGACTATCCGCGTAAACGCGGAACTCTGACGCTTTTGCCCGGTGTTGCCGATGCCGTCATCGCCCCCGAATAGTAGGTTTGCCAGTTCATTCTTGCAGCGACGGTACCCAACTAAACTTTCGCTTCTTGAGTCGTTTCTGTTTGGTTGAACTCCTGAATACTAAAATATGGAAAGCAATTCCTCTTTCCCAGTTTCTGATCGGTCATCAATTTCTCGCCATAGCCATTTTGCTTTCGATATTTCCCAATGCGCCGGAACACATCCAAGCCATTCGATGCCGGAGTCTTTGTCGTGTTCGTAGGTTGGGAGGGTGGTCATTCAAACAACCGGAGGTAAGGGGCGAATTGGTAGCGTTTGCCGCGCTTGGCGCCGGTGATTTCCTCCAGCATCCCCTCCGCCTCGAATTTTTCGATGACTCTGTAGGCGGTGGGCAGGGAGACTTCGCAGATGTCCATGGCCTCCGCCGCGCTGACCGTGAGGTCGCTGAACAGTCGGTGAAAGAGGTTGAGTCCGGGTTGGGCCAGGGTTTTCCATCCGCGGATGGTTTCCGTTCCGTTTCGCTGGAATTTAAGAATCAGGTCAAAGGTTTCCCAGCCTTTTTTTGCGGTTTCCGTGACCCCGTCAATAAAAAACAGCATCCAGCCGGACAGATCGTTTTCTGTCCTCACCCGGTTCAGCCTTTCGTAGTATTCATCGCGGTTCCGCTCGAAATAATCGGAAAGGTAGAGGACCGGTTGATTCAGAATGCCGCTTGCCATGAGATACAGGGGGATCATCAGGCGTCCAATCCGTCCGTTACCGTCCAGAAAGGGGTGGATGGTTTCGAATTGATAGTGCAGCAGCCCCGCGCGAAACAAGGGGGGGAGGTGCGATTCGTCGTCGTGCGCGAATTTTTCCAGGTCGGACATCAGCTCCGGCACTCCGTCGGGATGAGGTGGCACAAAGCGGGCGTTGCCGGGATTAGAGCCGCCAATCCAGTTTTGGCTGCGGCGGAATTCTCCGGGGGTTTTGTGCTCTCCCCGCACCCCCTGCATCAGCACGGCGTGGGTTTCCCGCAACAAACGGGATGAAAACGGCAGATCTGCAAGTCGTTTTTGTCCGGTTTTCATGGCCTGGATATAGTTCCTCACCTCCC
>PXDP01000330.1 GCA_003565035.1 PVC group bacterium
AACTGTCCAAACCGGAATCAGATCGGGGCGCACTGCTGGGAACCGCTCTGGGCCTGCGGCTTATGTTCTCCCTGCTGACCTACGGGTTAATCGCTCTGGTGCTGTGGCGGTTTGAAGCCGACCCGCAAACCCGGGCACTTACGTATTTATACGCTGGCAGTGTATTCTTCGGCTCCTTCACCGTTATTCGCAATTACTTCACCTCCGTCATCCAGCACGAATATGTGGTGAAATCTGAAATTTTCCGCACCATCCTTGGCGGGATCATTAAGCTGCTGATTCTTTGGCGCCATCCGGCTCTTTCCTGGATTCTGGCCGCATTCGCCTTTGATACGGTTCTGGTCAGCATCGGTTTCATCAGCACCTTCCGCAAACGAGCGGACCCATCCATCGGACGGTGGTCATTTCAGGCGGACATAGCTGAGAAACTGGTTCGCAATGCGTTTCCTCTTCTGCTGTCGTCCATGGCGATTGTGTTTTATCAGAAAATTAACGCGGTCATGATCCGGAACATGATGGACGAGGCCTCAGTAGGGTACTATGCGGTGGCGGCGAAAATTGTGGATTTCTCTGTGTTCATTCCGATTATTCTGGCGCAGAGTGTGACTCCGTTGCTGGTCAAAGCTCATAGTGGTAAACCCGGTGAGTATGCGCGGAAACGTCAGGAATTCATGGGCTGGATGTTTTGGATCGGACTGCTAATGTCTGTGGCCCTTTGTCTGGCCGCGCCTTTGATTATCCGGATCCTCTATGGAAGGGCCTACTTGCCCGCAGTTCCCGTTCTTCAAATTCTGTCTTGGAAGCTGGTTTTCTTTGCCTGGCTGAAGGCTTCGGGAGAACTGATCATTGTGGAAGACCTGCAACGATACGCCATTATCCGGAATCTGGCGGGCGCAGCGATCAGTTTCAGCGGAAATCTGCTTTTCATTCCCGTTAGAGGGGTAAACGGCTCAGCACTGGTTTTGGTGTTTACTATCTTAAGCACCGGTTTTTTCGCAAACGCGATCATTCCAGCCTACCGGCACTTTTTCGAAATCCAGCTCCTGTCCATTCACTCCGGATTTAAACAGTTGTTAAGGTTTTTAAAGCGAGACCGATGATCCGCTCTTTATTCAGATCCTTCAAGTCGGCAATGTATTGGATGATCCAGTCTGCATTGTATGTCGGGGCTCCGATTAAACATCGTGGCCCAAAATCCATACATGTTATATATAAACCGGATGCAATAGGGGATTTTCTTCTAGCAGCAGGTGTTATCCGAGAGACACTCAACCGCTGTCCGGGAGAATGGGTATTGGTCTGTTCACCGGAGGTGAGCCGCATGGCACGGGAAATGTTTCCGTCTCTGAAATTGCAAATCCTTGACGGCTCCAACCGGATAGATTCGGGCAATGCCTTAAAAAAAATCCGTTCCATGCGATCCTTTTGCAGAACGCATCAGGTCGAAAATCTTCTTTGCTTCCGCCATGCGTTAACCGGGATGGACCATGTCCTTTTAAACTGGCTTCAACCCGGGTTCTCCTCCGGCACCGTCGGGTCACCATTAAGCGTAAGCTCTCCGGGTCCCTTCCGGAAGTTTCAGTTCAAGGCAAGCGTCCCCTATCCGGTAACCAGAGGCGATTTGCCTCTGGAGGTTCACGCTCATTTGGCGGTGGTAAACAGGCTTACGGAAATAGAATTAGAGGAAGCGGACTGTAAGCCGTTCCTGCCTCCGGTATCCGGCGAAAAAGCGACACCCCCGGAGTTGGCGGTTTTTCCAGTCTCCCGCTCTTTCCTGAGAAATTATCCGCTGGATAAACTGGCCTCCGCTGTAAACCTTTTTATGCGGGCTTTCCCGGAGTATCAGGTGCGCATCTACGGAACTAAAAGCGATGAAGAGAGTCTGACAACCTTTTCTGGCCGGATTAACGACAAAACACGTATGGCCATTGAATATCCGGATTCAATCGTTTCAGCCGCCGCGCGTATAAAAGCATCTTCCTTGTTTCTGGGAATGGATTCCGCACCCGCACACATTGCCACGATTTTGGATAAACCGGGCGTACTCATTCTGGCTGGAGGACAATATAACCACTTTGCTCCCTGGAGAAACAGCGCCCGGCAAGTATGGCTCTCGGCGGAACTGCCCTGCTATCACTGTAACTGGAACTGCAAATATAACGAACCGCTCTGTATTACGAAGCTCACCCCGGAACAAGTTTTTCAAAGTATGGAAAAGTTGGCAAAAACCTGTACTGCCTGATTTTAAGAATGAAGAGTTTTTCAATTTTGACACCGCTTTATAATCCACCGGCTCATTGTACCGGATGTCTGCTAAGTGTCTACGACCAAACCGCCGCTTTGCACGGTCTAAACATGGGCGTGGAGCATTTTCTGCAGAACGGCGGCGATCCCCGCACGGTGGAGGAAAAGGCGGAGACTTTTCAACACCCACAAACGGAATCTCCGAGTGGATATGCCTTACGACTTTGTTCCGAGGCGGATTCCGGGATGTATGACGCGTTGAACCGTGCGTTCGCGGCCACAGAAGGCGAGCTTGTCGGTCATCTGAATGCGGATGAACAATACCTGCCCGGAACCCTGGCGGAGGTCGCGGAAATTTTTGACTCCAACCCGGATGTGGACGCGGTGACCGGCGCGGCGATAATTGTGGATGCAAATGGGGACTATGTCTGCACCCGCCCGGCGGTGAAACCCAGCCTTCCGCAGTTGGAATTCTGTTATCTGACCCTGTTCACCTGCGCCACATTTTTCCGCCGCGAAAGCCTTAACAAACTGGGGGCGTATTATGATCCAGCCTGCCGATATCGCGGCGACGCCGAGCTCGTTTCGCGGATGCTGCGGCATTCGTTCCGCTTTCATTTTGTCCCGCACCCGCTGTCCGTGTTCGTGGACGACGGCAACAACCTGGCTCTTTCACCGGAGGCTGCGGCGGAGAAGGAACAGATGCAACGAATTTCCGGGTTCCCCGCCGCTGCGATTGAATCTCTGCTCTCGGCGCGGATCAAACTGAAGCTGTGGAAGGCGTTTCAACATATGAAACACCCGTTTGATTACCGGTGGATTCAACCCGACGGCACGGGGAAACTTGTTCAGGTGACCCGGCCGAGCCTGAAATGGCCTGCGCGGTCTATTCGAATGGAGAGGGAGGATCCTCTTTCCACAGCGGTTCCCTGCCGGGGAAAATCAAGTGAGGAAACGGTAAACGTGGACCGCGACGGCCGGGGCTGAGATGCAGTTTCACATTTTACGATTTCTCACCCGGTTTCTCCGCCTCAATATAAAGCGATTCCGGTTTGTATTCCCCGCCTGACTCATTCCTTTCCAACCCGTAGGTATTCCAGTCCGGGATTCGGCTGGTGTCAAAGCGCATGACCTGCGGTCGGGAAAAACCGGTATCAAGCAACAGCCGGGTGAGGGTATGCTTATCGTACATCCATTGGTGCCGCTCACCGGTTTTTTCAGGCGTAGGCCGAACAATGCGCTCCACCAAGCGAACCAGGGGATTGGTCTGCTCTTTCAAGCCGGTGGCTTCACGGCGGACAAACTGGTCGTACATTCCGGCGACAGCCTGTTCATGTTGCGAGAGCGCATGCTCGTCCCCCTGGCTGAGCGCCTCATAGCTTTCATTATAAAGCAGAATGTAATGATGCAGGTCGGGAACCGAGACGCGGATCATTCCGCCCGGCTTAAGGACCCGCAGGCATTCGCTCAGCAGTTCCGGTGCGCTCTCCCGGGGAATATGCTCGAGAAAATGCGAGTGATACACCGCGTCGAAGCTCTGATCCGGCCAGGGAATGCCCCTTTTCAAGTTCCAGGATCGAATATCGGGATCAAGCGCCTGCAGACGTCCCCAGCGAAGATCGGAAATGAGTCCCAGCTTTCTCAGTCCCCTGGAGAGCGCAGGGTGTTGGCGGAGACGGGT
>PXDP01000179.1 GCA_003565035.1 PVC group bacterium
CGCCAGAGACCCATTGCAATCAAGCACAAAACACGAACCTCAAATCTATAAGGCACCAAGTGTAAAAAAAAGTTCAGAAAAATCGGAGATCCCCTTGACATCCGTCTTCATAGCAGGGGTGCGGGCGGTCAGCCCAATTCGGTACACCTCTTCGTACACATCCAAAATGCGCTTGAAAAAATCTAAATCCGCTCCGGTGCCTCAATCCCCAGCAGACCCAGACCTGCTTTCAGGGTGTCCGCCACTGAACGAATGAGGCGCATGCGGCTCTCGCGCACACCATCCTCTGATTTAAGGAACGGCACGCTTTGATGGTAGGTGCTGTAGTTTTGCGCCAACTCATACAGATAATCCGCCAAATAGTTCGGACGATAATGCCGGGCCGCCCCCAGAACCGCCTCGGGGAACTGCACCGCTTTCAGAGCCAACACCTGCTCCGCCGGAAGCTCCGCCGCCGGCGAGGCCGCATCCACATCATCCGCCGGAAACTGGGCCGCATGCTTGTCCAGCACACTGCGGATCCGCGCGTGCGCATATTGCAGGTACGGCGCGGAATTTCCGTCCAACGCCATCGCCTTCTCCCAGGTGAAGGTCACCAGGCTCTGCGGATTCTGGCTCAGGTCCGCATATTTCAGCGCGCCAATCCCCACCGCCCGCGCCACCTCGCGCTGTTGCGCCTCCGGCATTTCTGGACTGCTGGTTTTCACCATTTCCAGGGCCCGCCGCTCCGCCTCGTCCAGCAGAACCTCCAGTTTGATCACATTTCCCTGCCGGGTGCTGAATGTACCCTCCGGCAGACGCATCAGGCCGAACCACACATGCTGCAGGCTCACCTCTTCGCCCAGCTTCTCACACACGGTGAAGAACTGCTTGAAGTGACGCTGCTGCCGCTCGTCGGTCACATACAGAATTGTTTCCGGATTAAATTCCCGCACCCGGCTGAACACGGTGGCCAAATCGGTGGTGGCGTAATTGAAGCCGCCATCCCGCTTGCGCACAATGCAGATCCCCAGCTTATCCGCTTCCAGATCCACCACCTGAGCCCCTTCGCTTTCCACCAGCAGTCCCGCCGCCTCCAAGCGCTCCAGCACGCCGGCCAGATCGTCATTGTAAAAACTCTCCCCCCGGTGCAGATCAAAGCGCACATCCAGCCGACGGTAAATTTTTTCAAATTCCCCCAGACTCAGGGTCACAAATTTCTCCCACAACGCCCGGTTCTCCGGATCGCCCTGCTGCAGCTTCACCAATTCCTGGCGGGCCGACTCCAGCCAGCTCTCGTCCTCTTTAGATTTCTGATAACTCGCCACATAAATCCGCTCCAGCTCCTGCACCGGCGAAGCCGCCAGAGCGTCAGCATTTAAAAAATGACGGTATCCCAGCAGGATCAGACCGAACTGCGTTCCCCAGTCCCCCAGATGGTTGTCGGAGATCACCGTGTATCCGCAGAAACGGTGCAGACGGTCCAGCGCGTTGCCGATGACTGTGGAGCGGATGTGCCCGATATGCATGGGCTTGGCCACATTCGGACTCGAATAATCAATCACCACCGTTTTCCCGCCGCCCACCGCCGGGGTGCCCCGGGTCTCCTCCAAATCCATGGCCAGCAAACGCCGGGCCGTCCACGCCGGATTCAAACGGAAATTGATGAATCCGGGCCCGGCCACCTCCACGGAATCCAGCATCTCCGGATCCGTCAGCCCCTCCACCAGCTTCGCCGCAATCTCCCGCGGATTTTTGCGCAATGCCTTCGCCAGCGCCATCGCATCATTGCACTGATAGTCACCATTCCGGGCATCCGCCGTCTTCACAACCGAGGGCGAAAATCCTTCCGGCAAGCCCTCGGGAAAGGCCTGTGTCAGGACAAAATGGACTTTTTCCCCCAGTTCCTGGTCGATTGTCGTGGAAATCTTCATAAAATGCTCCTTTTCATGCTTGCAACCTCTGAAATCTTTGATGAAGATAAAGCCCTTATTCACTGAATAAGCAGAAATCAAACAAACAAAGGAAACGCGTTATGCCCGCGAAGAAGAAAACAACGATAAGTAAAGAAGCCGCCGCCCCCAAAGCGGCCGCCAAAAAAGCTCCCGCAGCCAAAAAAACCGCTGCGAAAAAAGCTGAGCCTGTAAAGGCTGCCCCCGCCCCGGCCAAGACAACCGCCACCAAGTCAACCGCCACCAAGAAAAGCACCGTGAAAAAAACGCCTGCAAAAAAAGCACCGGCTAAAAAAGCACCGGTGAAAAAAGGCCTGCTCACCCCCGAAGAACGCTATCAGCGCGTGCAGACCGAAGCCTATTACATTGCTGAACAGCACGGCTTCGGTGGTGACGACCTGCGCTACTGGCTGCTCGCCGAACAGAAACTCTCCGAAGAACTCGGCTGATTTTCCCAGAGCCCCTGAACCGCAAAGGCGGAGAACTCCGGTTCTCCGCCTTTTTGTGCGTTTAAGATGACCGCCCACGCATTTTCTCCTTGCGGATTCCAGAGACCTCATGTTAACTGTTTTGCATCTCAGTAGCAATTCAGTCATTCGCCAAGGATATCATGACCGCATTTTTCAGACGAAACGCCGCCCCGATTCTAGCCGCTCTTCTGGCCGCCTTCCCGTACCCCGCCCCCCCGGCCGGGCCCGCATGGCCGGCCACCAACAGCGAAGCTGATGGTGTCCTTTGGTACTGGGGAACCCAAACCCTCACCGGTGAAATCGTCGACGCGGACGGTCACTGGGCCCGCGAAGGCGAGGCCATTCTCCGCCATCAGGCCCGCACCAACTGGTTCCACGGGGTTTCGCCCCGAAAGGGTTTTTTGGAAGCTGCGGACACAGGACCTGCCCTCGCCCGCACCATGGAATCCTCCCCTGCATTATATCTCGAAGCCGCCATACACCCCCCGCCCGGTCAGCCCGCCCAGGGCGTTCTCTTCTGGCTGGGCACCTTTGAGGATGCCCTCATCTGGCAGCTCCGGCTCCAGGAGAACCGTCTCTGGATTGACCGTCCGGACACGCCCCCGCTTGCTCTCGCGGATCTGTCCATCTCCGATCCGGCCCACTTCGCGTTTGCCATCAGCGCAGAGACCGCATCCATTTGGATCAATGGCGAACGCGTTCACCAGAGCGAAGCCGCCGGGCTCCCGGTCTTTGATGATCCATGGGATGTCATCGCCGTATTTGGCGGCGCCCCGGACGCCCCCCTCCCCTTCAACGGATCGCTCGAATACCTCCTCCTCGGCACACAGTCCAAAACCGCGGCACAGCATGCGCAGGCCTGGCAGACCGCACACGCCTCCCGAAATCCGCCGGAAATCTTTACCCTGCGCGCAACCCTGACCGCACACGCAACCGAACCCCGGGAAGAGGATCTGTCCGAGTACGGCAATGCCCTCCTCGGCACCGTCTGGACCGTCCAGGCCCCCCTCGGCGATGAACTACAAGCCGGCGACAGCCTCTTTGCCTGGCACGCCTATGTCCTCAACAGCCGGGTCTACCCCGACACCCGTCCCCCGGAACCCGGCTCCAGCCACACCCTCACACTCAGCCGGGTTCAGGACCAGCCACAACTCGAAGGCATCCAGCAACTCATCGACAACCTGGACCCGGACCAGCTCCTGCTGCTCCCGGATTTTTATCTCCTGGATATCCATCCGGGCTCCGAAGGCCGCGGAGGAGAATAAACCATGCTTCTGGATACACGCTGCCTGAGCCTTTTTCTCATGACCCTGCTCGGCTCGGCTCCACTCCGGGCACAAACCATCGAGGCCATGCAGACCCGCCTCGATGAAGAAGTCGCCACGCTGAACCAGGCCCGGGATCAGGCCGTTGCCACCCTCCGCCAGCAGTATGTCGCCGGCCTTGAGCGCCGCATGGAGACGCTGACCGGCGACAACCTGCGGCTCCTCACCCAGGAGCGCGACCGTGCCCGCGCTGAGGGC
>PXDP01000462.1 GCA_003565035.1 PVC group bacterium
CCCTGCTTTGGCTGTTGGTGATGGTGATGGTGGCGGACGCCTCCATTTTGCGCGGATGCGGCTTGCGGGTTCAGGTCTTCGCGCTTCCGCTTTTTCTGGCCATCCTGCTGGGCACGCTCTTTCCGGCCCTGGTCTTCACGGCGCTGGTGTTGCGTTTGGACGCCCCATTCGAAGCCCAGTACCTCATTCCCATTGGCGGCATGATCCTCGGCAACTGTCTGCGGGCAGACATCATCGGCCTCCGGCATTTTTCCGAAACCCTGCGGAACCGGGAGTCCCTCTATCTTCTTTGTCTGGCCCAGGGCGCTACCCGGACCGAGGCCCTCCGTCCCTTTTTCCGGGACGCCGTGCAGGCCGCCCTCGGCCCCACGCTCGCCGGCATGGCCACCATCGGCCTGGTCTCCTTACCCGGCATGATGACCGGGGTGATTCTCGCGGGCGCCGATCCCGGCACCGCGGTCCGCTATCAGATTGCCATCATGATTTCCATTTTTTCCGGCACCGCGATGACCGTCTTTCTCGCCATCCACTTCAGCATTCCCCGTGCTTTCTCTCCGACGGGCACCCCGCATTTGTACGATGTTCAAAGCCTGCCCTGAACTTGTCGAAGGGTTGGACGTTTGAATTTCCTTTGCGGAGCCCTACAGGAGCCAGGTCTTCGCATCGGCCGGGAGGGAATCTTCTCTTCCCTGAACGACGTGAAAATCCCCAAAAACTCCTTTCAGGATAGATTGACACTCCGAAAAATTTCATGCAGGCATATTTTAAGGAGGTATTACTCATGTCCTGTATGTCCCGTATTCCATACTCGTTGTTTTTTCTTGTTGCTCTGTTGAATCTTCAGGCCGCGGAAATGGTCACCCGAAGCTATGTGATCGGCCGCATGCCGGTATTTCAAGAGGAATCTCCACATGGGGGGGCTGGAGGCAGTTTCGGGGATCCCTTCGGAGGAGAGCCTGTCATTGGCAGAGGCGATGGCAGAGGCGATGTTTCGCAGCGCTGGCCCCGGCCCGATGAATCCGATCTCCCCTGGGCCCGCAGAACCGCAAACCCGGAATTTCTTCAGCAATACATCACCCGCCATCTGGGGGTGGAATTCCCGGAAGGAAGCTGGTTGCGGTATCAGCGGGCCGGACATGTCTTGCACATGCACAATACCGAAGACAACCACGCCTTTTTAAAATTCGGTCTCTTCGCGCACCGCTTTCTGCCTTATCAGATTGACCTCAGCCTGCGCATGGTCCGTTTCGATGAAGACCTGATCCAAACCCTGGAGCGTCAACATCCCGCCGGCATTCCCGACCGGGACCTGATTGAACTCTGGCGCGAAGGGGAGGGGGAATTGCTCTCCAGCCAAAGCCTGAAAACCTTCAACGGCGTGAATGCCATCATTCAGTGTGTGGAGGAATTCATCTATCCCACGCACATGAAGACCGCCTCTGAAATCCAGGTGTCCAAAGGAGAAAAAGCGGAAAACCCCGAAAAACATCCTCCGGTCTATGGCGGGCACGAAACCCGCATGCTTGGGGCGATTTTCAATATTACCCCCACTGTCAGTCCGGACATGCAGACGGTAAACCTGACGCTGCTTCCCGAGAAATCCCGGCTAAAGGGCGCCAACACGTTGCATCCGCCGGAACTGCAGCCCATGACTCCCGTTATCCATTCCATCATGCTTGCCAACTCCATGGTCATCCAGTCCGGTTCCACACTGGTGGCCGGACAAAGCAGTGACCTGGTGCCCGGCTCCCGAATCGTTCTGTTCATGGGCGCACAACTTGTGGACGCACAGGGCGAGGCCATTCAAATTCCGCTGATGCCGCCTGAAGAGATTCCCGACGGGGAGGAGCAGCCATGAACTCAACGCATACTGTTCTTTGTCAGCTCCACAGCCCTGGAAACGGACGGCACTCCCGTCCAGACCCTGAATGAAACCCTTTGGAATGAGGATGCTTCACCTCCTGACTAAACCATTTTCGTACTTTTCAAACACGCTTTCTCAATCCGAAAATGTCGGGAATAGGCCTCTTCGATCTTTCGATCCCCGGTCTTGGAAAAACGAAGCACGCGCTTGCAACCCTCTTGACGATACACTGTGTCAAATGGAATCATGTTGAGATCATGGGCATGAAATCGCAAAATTCTCAGGATGCGGTTGGCTTTGGACAGATTGCCAATGAAAACCTTTTCCAAATAGGGTGTTTGACCACGCTTCCATTTCTAAAAATCATTGCGGTGCAGGTTCCCCATCTCGATCATCACTTCGACCGGCGAAACGACGGGCGTTGTTTCAATAATGCGTGAAACGGCTTTAACAATCCTCGGATAGTATTTGTCGTCTTTGTAGTTGTTTACGCCGGGTCGCATAAGCAGTTTTCTTGATAGTTGTTATTCATTACCTGCCTGCGTCGGGATCGAGGTCCAAGACCCGATTCATCAGGGTAAAGAGTTCGGTGTTGCGGGTGAACGGGACCTGTGGCTAACAAGTTTTCTCCAGCAAAATAAGCCCCCCGACACAAGGTCAGGGACTCAACTTGTGGGAAAGGAGACGTTGCCTAGCTTGACCCTGTTCGAAAAGCCTTTTTGCGTGATCGGGTATGCGCTACAGGATTTTTAGTGAGTGCTTTGGCGATTGAGTACTGAGAAATCGTGGTCATTGAGCCCTGAAAATGGGAAAAAGCCTTCGGGGGAGACCGGACGCTTGATCTCACGCCGCCTTCCGCGCTTTCGGGGGGATTGCATCATCAGAAGATGTATTGACCCCCCGAAATCGCGAAATCCGACGCAAGCTGAAGCGCCCGGTCTCCCATAAGCCCACAGATTTGAAGAGAAAGAGGCCGAAGGCTTTTCCCAGTCACACCCGCGCCCCCGCGCGGGAATCCCTGGATTGGAAGAGTTGGAAAGGCTTTTCGAACAGGCTCTAGCTTCAGGTCTGATTCACCCGTCAGGCAAGCTGACGGGGGTCTTTTACACCCCCTCTTATCACTTTGCGAGCACACCTGATGATAACGGTTGCAATTGAGTCGGAGTGAAAATACATGTTGAAATGTTTGCCATGATTGAGAGTGGCAGAGGCGTCCCGCCTCTGCCACTTTTCCGAGAGTCGGAAAACTTTTTTCGGGGCATTCCGAGCTTCGGAAATGATCTCATTGACACTTTACCTCTCTTATGAAACAACCCGAACATGTCGCTGTCACGTAAAACTGTTCTGGGCATCATCCTCTTTGTCCTTGTCCTGATGCTGCCTTTTGTTTTGTTTTTGCTCCCTGTATGGGACGGTCCGCCCCCGGATGACGCGGAGATGATGGTCCCGCCCCGCCAAATTCCCGAGGATCGGAATGCATACGATTTGTACATGCGGGCCCACGCGCTCATGCGCCATCCCGGGCACGCGGAAAGACAAAAGTGGCGGGAGAATCCGGCTGAGTATCGGGATGAGATTCAAGCATGGTTTGAAGGAAACCGTGAAGCCTTTCAGATCCTGTATGAAGGGATTGCCCGGGGTGATTTACAAGTTCCTTGGAATCCCCGGGAAGTCGAATTGTATGGAGTTTCGGAGATTCTGGATACCGCGAAAAAGAACGCGTCTACTCCATTGGGGAAAACCTCAGCGACAACGGAGGCTCCGCCTGGACCCGCGGAAACAGACCTTTCAGGCCAAATGCCGAGGATTACGTTTTCGGGATCTTCGAGGAAATCGATTTCAGCAAACAAACGCCCTGACAAGCGGGCTGGGGGCGGGGTTCTCCAGTGGGGTCTGATTCTCACGGATTCGGGCTTATTCATTCTCTACGACAGGGCGGAGACAAAATGACGCCAGTGATGGGCGATGCGCTTGTTGGGCAGCCATCCGGAAAAATTTCATTCGCCTGGAATGAAGAACGGTTCAATCTTTCCGAGGATGTAGCGGGCGGCCCG
>PXDP01000520.1 GCA_003565035.1 PVC group bacterium
CTCCCCGCCAATCGCCGCTCCCCTCGTAAACGTTTTCACCCGCTGACGCAGCATCTTCGCCATCGGCACCTCCCCCATCCGGTCGAACTCTGCCAAGACATCCAGCTCATCAAATCCCTTCCGTTCCCGCAACTTCTTCCGCATCCGGTCCACATCCGCCTTCGTTTCCCCCTTTGAATACAGCCAAATCCGGTACACCGACTGCACATCCCCCCAGCCCTTCGGCTCCGCCCGGTCCCGACGTTCCGCCTCCAACTGCGGTCCAATCGCCCGCCAATCCCCTGTCCCAGGTGCTTTCCCCTCCTTTTTCTGCTCTTCCTTCAACTGCCCTCCCCGCACCCGCTCCGCCTTGTGCGGCAAATAGCCCCGAGAAAGACGCACCAGCATCTCCAGCCCCTTCCGCTCAATTTGCCCACCCCCACACGCCGCTGCGTAGCCACTCCACCGATAGTCCATCGGATCCTCCACCATCCCCGCCCGGATCGGATTCAGATCCACATAAGCAGCCACCGACATTAATGCCAACGGATTCCCCTCCACCACCACACTCCGATACCGCGCATCCCAGAACGCCCCCGAACACTTGTGCGTCCGGTTATACCACAGCGTATAGCCATGTTTCAGTACCCGCACAAACTCCGGCAAATCATACATCCGCTCTGTTACCTGCGCATCCAACTTCTTCTGATCCTCCTCCTTATGCAGCGCATAAAACTCATACCACTGCTTCACCTTGTCCTTCGACCACACCAGCTTCAGCCGCCGCACAACCTCCTCATGCTCAATCGCTTCCCGTTCAGGCACCCACAGCAAAAGATGAAAATGATTCGACATCACGCAATACGTCACCACCGTCATCCCTGAAAACTCCGCCCATCTGAACGCCAATTCCCGGAACGCCTCCTTCTCCTTCGCCTCCAGCAAATAGTCCTGACCCCGCACGCGACTCGTCACATGCACAAAATAGCCACCGGCCTTCGGCAGCACCCGCTCCCGCTTCTGAGCAATTTTCTCCACACAAGGCCACAATGGCCCCGGAATCTTAGACGACTTCGGTACAATCATACCTCAGCCCTATCCCAACAATCGCCATTTTCAAGCCAAAACTTCTTTAAAATACCTGTCATATTACAATATATTTTTACCTCATATTTGCGAAAATGAGGAGGTCTGCGCGTTCACCAGAGCATCCGCAGCCCTGCGCCGGCCCGGACGGTGTCTTCATTCAGCCAGCGCAGTGAGATCTCCGCCGCCCAGCGGCGGGCCTCGTAGAGCAGTCCTGCGGCCAGATCGCCGCGCACATCCCCGTCCGGCGAAAGGCGGTTGAGCGATTCAACCATCGTGTACCATGCCCCGGGGGTGTCCACCGTGAAGCGGACCGGATGAATCCGGTACAGATGCGATGCATTCAGGGCAACGCGCTCATCCCGGGGCAACCCCGCGCGGAGGTCCGCCTGAAGATTGAATCCGTGCCGTCCGCGGATGGTGGTCGAAACTACCCCCAGCCGCGGGCCGGGATCCCGGCCGTCCCGCCAGTCCGCGCCGGCCTGAACCGAAGCCCGCCAGGTGTCGATCGGTCCCGTATCCCGCTGCCAGAAGCGCTGCCGCAGCCTTACCCCGGCTCCGGACACTCCGGCACTGTCCAGCGACACCTCCCCCAGCAGTGCCTGCCGCGCGGTGAACCCGTAAGCATGTTTGAAGATGCTTTCGCCGTCAAACCAGACCGCCCGCGAGTAATTCTGACCGGCCCCCGGGTGCGTACCCGCCTCCATAAACGTCGGCTCCTGCCCCGACAGGGGCAGCAGCAGGCTTAGAACCGCGGCCAGCCACGGGATTTTCATTGCGCCTCCTTCAGGCGGATTTCCTGCAGGGTGAAGCCCGCATCGGTCACCGCCCTGCGCAGCGCGGAGGTCTGCACAAAGCCACCTTGGCGAACCTGCACGTGAATAATCCCGGACTCTAAATCCGTCCGATGTCCGGCAATTCCAGGTATCCGGCGGAACTGGGTCTCAAGATTCGAGGCGCAAAGCGGGCAGCTTAGTCCGAACACCACCAGTTCCGCATCCCGCTCCAGCATGACGGGCAGTTCAGTGAGTTCCGGGTTTCCGTCACCGGGGACCGGATTGATTTGAGGACTTCGTTCTGTTTCGGTGGTCACGCAGCCAGCCATCACGAATAGCACCAGCCCGCACAGGGCTTTCCATTGTATTGATTTTTTCATTTTTTCTCCTTTAGATCAGGTTGTGTTGTTGCAAACGGTCCAAAACCGTCCGCATCAACAGCGCCACATCTGGAGAAAAGCTCTTTGCGGGACATTCGGCGGTTTTCCGATGATCGGAAAACCGGATTGGCTCTTTTCCGATGATCGGAAAAGGGAAATATCATGGTCCTGAATCCACAAGGGAGCCTCCAATGATACGCGCAGGGAGGCGGGGACCGAGGGCAGAAGGGCTTCCGGCTCTGCGGCCGAATCGCGGAGTCCGCAGTCACAGGCGGAGGCCTGTTCCCCAGGAGGCGAACAGCAGGAACCTGAACCCGGGCCGGGACTCAACACGGAGGCCTGGGGGGACGACGAACATCCGCATCCATTGAGGCAGAGCCCGATCAAACAGCCGCAGGCATGGGGCGAGATCCACAACAGAGCGGCCATCAGGCTGATCATCCAGGTTTGCCGGGGATTCATGGGCCGGGGCTTCATGGTTTCGTCAGGTGAGGAGTTTCAGGGCCAGAGGAATGGCTTTATTCTGATCCGCGCCGGACAGTTTGTCCATCAGAGACGAGATCATTTCCACAAATTCGGTGAGCTGTTTCATCTGATCATGAAACACTTTGCATTCCGGGCAGTCCATGCCTTCGGTTTTCTCGGCGCATTTTCGGAGCACATCCAGCGCGGGGTCAATTTCCCGTCGTTTGCGCTCCCGGGTAATGGTGCAGAACATGCGCCACACATCTTTTTCGGCCTCAAAATATTCTTTGCGGTCCCCTTTTTGGTAAACACTCTTTACGATCCCCCAGTTCACCAGTTCTTTGAGATTACTGTGGGCGTTTCCGCGGCTGATTTCCAATTGGTCCATGATTTGATCGGTGCACATGGGCTGATTGCTCACCAGGAGCAGCGCGTGAATCTGTGCCATGGTGCGGTTGATGCCCCAGGAGGAACTGATGGCACCCCATTGGGCCACGAATTCGTCCCGGGCGGTGGAAAACGCGTCGGTTTGTTGAGTTGAAGTCTCCTGTAGCATGGGAGAACATACGCTGAAGCGTAAAAAGGTCAAACCCCTGAAATCGCGTCTTTTCAATCGCGGGTTTTTCAGGCAAGAGGGGTTATCCATGCCCGACCGACTTTCCTCCCCTTACGACCTGCTGTTATGCCGACCCGGCGCGGAACCTGAATTGCTTGAGGAATGCGCCGCGCTGCACGGCGTGCAGGGACGGAGTGCCGGGCCGGGGATGATCATGCTGCCGGCGGGCAAATCTCCGTCCGCCCCTCTGGTTTTTGAACGGCAACGGCTGCCGCTGGCGCGCCTGCTGCCCCTGCAGGAAGGTGCCCGTGTGCCGCCGGCCGCCGCCGGGGCGCTTTGGGAGGGCTGGTCCGAACGTCCCATGCCCTGGGGAATGCATTTAATCGCCGCCGAGGAGGAGTCCGGCGGTCTGGCCAAGCGGCTTCAGGGCGTGGCCCGTGAATTTATCCGGCATGGCGAGGGTGTCATCCCCGGTCTGCGGAAATGGGAGCGCAAACCCGAAAAGCTGCTGCGGGACGGAAAAGGCATGATCTTTCAGCTTCTGCTTTGCCGCGAAGGTCTCTGGGTCTCCGCCGCCCCGGCTACGGACCTGACCTCTCCCGTGCCGGGCGGCCGTTACCGGATGAAAATGGATCCCGAAGCGCCGTCACGCTC
>PXDP01000148.1 GCA_003565035.1 PVC group bacterium
GCAGGCGGTGCGGGATTTGAGCCGGAAGAAAATTGGGGCCCTGATCGCGATTGAGCGGGAGATCGGCCTGCGGAGGGTGGAGGAGACGGGGGTCAGTCTCGACAGCCGGGTCACGCCGGATCTGCTGACGAGTTTGTTTTTTCCGCGCAGTCCGCTGCATGACGGCGGAGTGGTGATTCGCAATGACCGGCTGATGGCGGCGGGATGTGTGTTTCCGCTGAGTCAGAAAGAGGAATTGCACCGGTCTCTGGGCACCCGGCACCGGGCCGCGATCGGAATCACCGAGGAGACCGATGCGATTGTGGTGGTGGTTTCCGAGGAGACGGGGACGATCTCGCTGGCCTTCAAAGGACGGTTGAGCCGGGGGCTGGATGAGGATCGGCTGAAGCGCATGTTGAAATCGATGCTGTCCCGTCAGGCGCAGCGTCCGGAGGACACGGGCTGGACGGATTTGACTGCAAATCCCTCTGAGCATGGAGGCAAAGCATGAAACCGTTTTTGAAGTCCAATGTGAAACTCAAGGGGGTGGCACTGGTGTTGGCCCTGCTGTCGTGGACGATCGTGGATTTGTTGACGAACTATCCCAAAACGCTGATCGCGCAGGATCTGCGGGTGCAGTTGCCGGAGGGCTGGGCGGTGATTGGACGGGATCCGTCGGAGTTTCAGGTTTTCTTTCAGGGCACACGCGAGGATTTAAACTTTATTAATGAAAACACCCTGGAATTGATGGTTGACCTCAGTGCGGAGAATTTTGACCCGTCAATGGTGGACAATGTGCGGACGGTGAATTTGACGTCGCGGAATGTGATTCACAACAGCCGGGCGCGGGTGGCCTCGATCCAGCCTTCGTCGGTGCGGGTGCGGGTGGGGCTGGAGGGTCAGAAACAACTCCCGCTGCGGGTGAACCAGACCGGGGAATTGCTGGAGGGTCTGCATGTGGAGACCATCACGGTGGAGCCGCCCCGGGTGACCCTTTACGGGGCGCGGGACCGGCTGGAGTCCGTGACCGCTCTGCAGACCTCGCCGCTGAATTTGACCGAGAAGGTGGGGGATTTTGAACAGCGGGTGGACGTGCTGCTGCCCAGTCCGGACTGGGTGGGCCGGGTGGAACCCGCCCGTGTCCTGGTCCGTGTGACCCTTGTGGGCCTGACGGAGGACCGTGTGTTTTCGGAGATTCCGGTTCGGGTGACCTTTGATCCCGCCCAGGGACCGCGTGAAACCCTGGTTCCGGACCCTCCCGTGGTGACGGCTTCTCTGAAGGGCGGCGCGGAGCTGCTGGACCGGCTGGAGCCGGATGCCCTGCGTGCCTTTGTGGCAGCGGGTGCCGCAGGCCAAGAGGCCCGGGTCTATCTGCATCATCCGCCCGGTCTGGAATTGCTGGATGTTCAGCCGCCTTTTGTGATCCTTCGCCCGTATGTGGAGCCTCCGCTGCCGGAACCGGCAGAGCCTCCTCAGGATGAACCCCTCTCCGGAGAGAATGCCGAATGAAATTTCTTTTCCCTTTGATCGCAGTGCTTTGTCTTATCAGCCCCCCGGGGAGTGCGCAGGGGCAGGGGCCTCTGCTGGCCCGGTTCCCTTATGTGCCGGAGACCCGTCCGGAAGCGGTGTTTGATCTGAGAGCACTTTTGTCCGGGCTGGAGCCCACAGTATTTCTGCAGCAGAATTATTCCTTGCCGGATCATATCCTGTTTTCTGAGGCGGAGCGGGTGTGGGTGGAACAGCTTCGGGAAGGCTTCCGACTGGTGCAGGCGGGCGAATTTGAAGCGTCCAAAGACATTTTTACAGCATTTCTGGCGGAATATCCTGAGCATGTTCCCTCGCGGATCGCGCTGGCAGATATTCGCTATTCTCTGGGGGATTTTGCCGGGGCGGAGCAGGCATACCGGAGTTTGCTGGCCGAGCATCCGAATCATTTCCAGGCCCTGAACAACCTGGCCTGGATGTACAGCACCAGCGCGGACGAAGCCTTCCGTCGTCCGGAGCAGGCCCGGGAGCTGGTCCGACGCGCAATGGTGACCGCTCCGCAAAGTCACCACGTCTGGAGCACGTTTTCGCAGACGCTGTTTGCCCAGGGACGCTTTGAGGAAGCGGCACAGGCGGCGGCCACGGCGGTGAATCTGGCGCAGCGGGGCGGCGCACCCACGGACGTGCTGGTGAATTATCTGATCCAGTTGGACCGCACCCGGGCGGCGATTCAGGCCACTAGTCTGATGAACTGATGCACCCGTCCACGCCGAATGCCGAACTGCGTTTTCTGGGTACGGGCTGGTCGCACGGGGTGCCGATGCTGGCCTGTGACTGTCCGGTCTGCACTGGCGGGCATCCCCGCAACCGACGCCGCAGGCCCAGCGTGCAGGTGTTGTCGGGCGGGCTGACGACGGTGATCGACACGGGCCCGGATTTCAAGGATCAGGCGCTGACCTTTGGCATCACCCGCCTCGATGCGGTGTTCATCACCCATGAACATGCGGACCACGTGATGGGGTTGGATGATGTGCGGCGGTTCACCTGGAAGCGGGCGGAGCCTTTGCCGATATACGCGGATGCGGCGACGCTGGAGCGGCTGCGAATTGTGTATCCGTATGTGACCGAGGTGCGGGTGCCGGGCAAGGCGGTGCCGAAAATCCGCTTCACCCTCTGGGACGGGCCGATTGAGGTGGCGGGGGTGCGCTATTCGCGGCTGGACGTGCCTCATGCGGAGAACATGTCCTGTTGCGGGGTGCTGTTGGAATCGGGCGGCATGAAAACCGCCTATCTTCCGGACTGCAATGATCTACCGGGGGCGGTGATGGACCGGATCCGGGGGGCGGAGGTGATTATCCTCAATGCTCTGCGGCACAATCCGCATCCGGCGCATCTCACGCTGGAGCGCAGTCTGGAGCTGTTGACCGACCTCAAGCCCAAACGGGGGTATCTGACTCATATGGGCTGTGATTTTGATTATCCGGCGCTGAATCCGCAGTTGCCGCCGGGGATCGAAATGGCTTATGACGGCTTGGCGATTCCTCTGGGCGGCGTATAGTGATCAGATGGTTTTCCTTCAAAGTTCAAAAACAGACAGGCGGCTGGAATTCATCCTAAGAAACCCGACTGTCATGCACACCCAGATCACGGAACATTTTTTTAACAGGCTTTGATCATCATGGGGGGGCGCAGAGATAGAACACCACGGCACCGAAAAAAATGCGGAGTGCTGAAGGGCGCGGCATTATTTCCGGCGGCGGAACACCTGGTGGAAGCGGGGGCCTCGGAACTGCCGGCGGTGGATTGGTCCAATTTCCCCTATGCCCACGCGCGGATTCAGGTGTTTACGGAACGCGGGGAGGAGCTGGGGGTGTCCGCGCGGGTGGCGCGTCTGGAGATTTCCACGGATTTGGAATGGGAGGCATTTCGGGACCAGTTGCACGGGGCCCTGCGGGCGCTGCTGCGCTCCTCGCCGCCCGGTATCGGGATTTTTGTGCCGAGTGACGACCGGGTGCCCTCCCTGCTCACCGCCGCGCGGGCCGAAAACAAATCCACCCCGCAGGACTTTTTTCTGGTCGGCGTGGACAACAACGGCGAGATTCCCGGGAGCCTGCTGGACCGAGTCAGCAGCGTGGAGGTGGATATTCCCGGCATCACCCGCAAAAGCATGGAACTGCTCATGAAGTGGATCTCGGGAAGACCTCCGGGGCGGAACCTGTACTGCGTGCCACCCAAAGGGATCGCCGCGCGAGTCTCCACCCACAGCAGCTCCCCGGCACGGAATGACCTTGCCCGAAAAATCTCTGAACGATGCACCTCCAGGGAGATTTTGAAGGACAGCGTGGAGACGCTTTCCGACGCGCTGGGTGTGAGCAGGATGACACTGTACCGCAAAATGCGGCAGCTCCACGGGA
>PXDP01000213.1 GCA_003565035.1 PVC group bacterium
CCCAGATCGCTGCCGAACGCAACCGCCTCCTCACCGAGGCCATCAAAAGCGAACTCAGCGGACTCAACGTCCAGCAGGGGGCCGCCCGCGTCAAACGCAAAGTCATCCTCCACCACGAAACCTCCCAGCCTCCCAAAGGCGAGGGACTGTTCGTCTGGGTGCGCGACGGATTCACCGAACCCGAGACCGCCATCCTCCAGCACATCCAGGGACTCAGCCTCGAAGACCCCACCGTGCACGTCCTCGTGCCCCGCGCCAAGATCGACGAACTCAAACTCGCCATCGCCGGAGCCCTGGCCGCCGCCGAGACCCTCAACTTCAAAGGCACCCCCGACAGCACCGAAGGAATCGAAGCCCGCAACTCCATGGAAAGCCGCCGTAAAGCCGAAGAGAAAAAAGTACAGACCCACATCGCCGAAGTTCTCGGCGGCGCACGCGTCTTCCTCTCCGGCGGACAGGAAGTCAACGTCATCACCCTCAAGGAGGCCGCTCAGAGCGCTTGCGAAGGCGTGCTCTCCCGCCTGCACCCCCGCTTCACCGTAGCCGACTCCGCCAACTGGCACGTTGTCTGGACCCGCGCCAAGCAAGGGAACGCCGCAGCCCTCGCCCAGGTCGGCTATAACGGCGACCCCGACAAACACCCCGTCAGCGAAGAACTCCTGCGCTTTATCGGCTCTGGAAAATCCGGTGGCGACCTCTACAGCCACTTCACCGGCGGCCTCTACGGCTGGCCCAAGGAAGCCCTCGACGCCGTCCTCGCCACCCTCATGGTCAGCGGACACCTCAACGCCCGCCTCAACGGACAGCCCGCCCGCCTCGACGACCTTGACCAGCGCAAAATCGCCCAGGCCGACTACCGCGTGCAGCACCCCGTGCTCACCGCCACCCAGAAACTCAAAATCCGCAAGCTCTTCCAGAGCGGAAAATTCGCTTACAGCCCCGGAGACGAGGCCAACGCCGCTCCCCGCTTTGTGGACAGCCTCCGCAATCTCGCCGCCGCCGCCGGAGGCCCGCCCCCCGCGCCCGAGCCGCCCAAACCCGCCTGGTTGGAAGAACTTCCCGGTCTGCACGGCAACGACCTCCTTTTTAAGCTCCACGCCCTCGCCGACGAGATTACCCCTCAGATCCAAAGCTGGCAGCAGACCGCCCTCAGTCTCAGCAAACGCCAAGACGAGCATAGTCTCTGCATCCGCCTCCTCTCCCACACCAAAGAAGGCGGACTCAGCGCCGCCGCCCCCGAGGCTGCCCGCCTGGAAGCCCTTCGGAAAAACCGTCTCCTTCTCGACGAGCCCAATCCCCACACTCCCATCAAGCAGGCCCTCGGCGGACTCCTCCGCAGCGAACTCCAAGCCATCCAGCAACGCCACAACGAAACCCTCACCCGGGAACTCGACCAACTGCAACGCCAGAGCGCCTGGCAGGCCTTGCCCGAAACCGAACAACAGTCCCTTCTCAGCCGTTACGGCGTGCAAGCCCCCGGTTCTCTCGACATCGACAGCGATCCCGACCTCCTCGCCACCCTCGACTTCCGTCCCCTCTCCGCCCGCCGTACCGAAATCGACGCCCTGCACACCCGCTGCCAACAGGCCCTCGCCGAAGCCATCCGCGCCGCCGAACCCAAGGCCCACCGCGTCCACCTCCCCTCCGCCACCCTCAAAACCCCCGAAGATATCGATGCATGGCTCACCGACGCCCGCCAACGCCTCCTCGACGGCCTCAAGGAAGGCCCGGTGATTTTGTGAGAACTCTTACAGATAATCGCTCACAGGCATTCAAACCACCTAAAAAAACCCTTATTTCTGTATTTATTAGTTTTATTATATTGATTTAACTACGAATAACGTAATTATTTTTATATTTAACCACACACATGCATCCAACTGAAACCAACCTGAGCGATTACCTGAAGAGCCTTCAACAAAAGGGGATCTACAGCTTCACACGTTCAGAACTGGCCGAAAAACTGTCCATCAGCTCTGGAGCTGTCTCGCAAGCGTTATATCGACAGGTGCGAAAAGGACGGGTTCTGCGTATTCGCGGCGATTTTTACGTCATTATCCCTGTGGAACACGCCGCGAGAGGCGTCATCCCGATCGATTGGTTTCTGGATGCGCTCATGCGGCGAATGGGGAGTCCATACTACATTGGGTTACTGAGTGCGGCCGCTTTTCATGGTGCCGCCCACCAACAGCCCCAGGAAACCCAGATCGTGATCCCCGGACAGGAGCCCCCCATACGAAATGATCGGTTGCGCATCCGCTTCTTCACCCACAAAGAATTCCACCAGATTCCCCTCACGCACATCAAAGGCTATGCAGGAACTCTTCCCGTGTCCACACCCGAAGCAACCGCCCTCGACCTGGTGAAATACGCGTCACGTCTCGGGGGAATGGATGCGGTGGGTCCGGTGCTGGTGGAACTGGCGGAAGTCATCCGTCCCGCTGAATGGGCTCAGGCCGCCAACGCCGCCCCCACCAGTTGTGTGCAGCGGCTCGGCTGGATCTTTGATCACTTGGAACTCCGGGAACAAGCCGATGCCCTGCACACTCTGCTGATGGAAAACGACCCGCCCTCCCGGGTTTTATTGGACCCCGGCGGTCCGGCCACCGGTTCCTCGAAACACAATCGTTGGCGTGTCATCGAAAACACCGTCCCGGAGATGGTCGCATGATTTCGCCCGCCTTCCTCACCGAGTGGGCACAAGTGGCTCCCTGGGCCAGCTCCGCCCAGGTCGAACAAGACCTCGTCCTCTCCAGGGCGCTGTTGGATTTATTCCGCCACGACGTTCTCCGGGACAATCTGGTCTTTAGAGGCGGCACCGCACTGCACAAGCTGGTGCTACAACCTGCTGTCCGCTACTCCGAGGACCTCGATTTTGTACAGCGCCACCCGAAGCCCATCGGTCCGGTCCTGGATGCCATCCGCGAAGTCCTCTCCCCCTGGCTTGGCGAACCCCGCCGATCTGTAAGCCCCATGGGGACCACCCTCAACTTCCGCTTCGAATCCGAACTCCCCCCCGTGCTCCGCCTTCGCCTCAAGATCGAAATCAATACCCGGGAACACGGCTCCCGGCTTCCCCTGGTCACCCATCCCTTCCGTCTCGACTCCCGCTGGATACAGGGCGAGACATCCCTGTTGGTCTATGACCCTCTGGAACTGCTCGGCACCAAACTCCGCGCCCTCTATCAACGCCGGAAAGGCCGCGACCTCTTCGACCTCTGGCATGCCCACCAAAGCGGCCTGTTACGGCCAGAGGCCGTTCTTGATGTCTTCCACGCCTACATGAATCAGGAAGGCCACAGCATCCGCCGTGAGGACTTCCAATCCAACCTCGCCGCCAAACTCAACCACACCGGATTTCTCTCCGATACCGACACGCTTCTCCGGCCCGGCATCACCTACAATCCCCACGTCGCCGCCGACTGGCTCCAAAAAACCCTCATCTCTAAAATCTAAATTTATCCCTTATCCTTTATCCCTTCTCCCCGCGCGTAGCACCCCCCCATGTCCCGTCTCCTCACCCAACCCGAAAGCAAAACGCTTGAGTTCAAGCGCGACACTTCTTCGCCAAAAAACTGGCTGAAAAGAAAACAGTGGGGCAGCGGCATTCCCGGCATCTTACAACAGGTGCGGGAACAAAAACTGCCCGAACCCACCATCGAGGAAATCGCCGGACGCCTCCGGTTCACGATCCCCCTGCAGAAAATTCTCCCATTGACCCGCCAACAGTCCCGAAAACAGTCTGGGGCAGAGTCGGGGGCCCAGTCGGGGGCCCAGTCAGGGGCCCAGTCAGGGGCCCAGTCAGAATCAGTTTTAATGCATCTTAAAAAAGAACCTTTATCGGCTGCTGAATTGGTTGAAGCGTTAGGTCTC
>PXDP01000495.1 GCA_003565035.1 PVC group bacterium
AGAGGATAATAAAGCTGATGATGCTTTATCATTAAAAGTAAATGCATTGATTCAATCTCTAGATTATGACATAGATAAACAACTAGTTGGCCTATGTCATAAAGAAAGATTACTAGAACTTATCCATGACTTTATTGTCTTTGATAGAGGTATTAAAAAACTAGCTAGACCTAATCAATACTTCGGTGTAAAGGCTGCTGAAAAACGTGTTAAACAACGTGAAGGTGGAATCATATGGCATACCCAAGGTAGTGGTAAAAGTTTAACCATGGTTTGGCTTGCTAAATGGATAAGAGAAAATATCGCTGATTCACGTATTTTAGTGATTACTGATCGAGATGAACTAGATAAACAAATCGAAAAAGTGTTTAAAGGTGTTGATGAAGATTTATATCGTACAAAAAGTGGTAAAGATTTAATTATTAAACTTAATGCGACGACTCCTTTACTTTTAGGATCACTTATTCATAAGTTTGGTCGTAAAGAAGACGATCTAAGAGATTCAGATTACGAAGAATATATCAATGAACTAAAAAATAGTCTTCCAAAAGACTTCAAAGCCAAAGGTGATATCTATGTTTTTGTTGATGAATGTCACCGTACACAATCAGGTAAGTTGCATGAAGCGATGAAAATGATCTTACCTAATGCTTTGTTCATTGGTTTTACAGGAACGCCATTACTTAAAAAAGATAAAGCCAAAAGTATTGAAGTCTTTGGCTCTTATATTCATACTTATAAATTTGATGAAGCAGTTAAAGATAATGTTATATTAGACTTACAATATGAAGCCAGAGATATTGATCAAAATATTACTTCTCAAGACAAAATTGATAAATGGTTTGATGCAAAAACAAAAGGTTTAACTGACTATGCTGTTGTGAAACTAAAACAAAGATGGGGGACCTTACAAAAAGTGTTGAGTTCAAAATCAAGACTTGAAAAAATTGTGAATGATATTATCTTTGATATGGAAACGAAGGATCGTCTTCAAAACGGAAGAGGGAATGCCATGCTTATTGCTGGAAGCATTTATGAAGCATGCAAGTATTATGAACTTTTCCAATCACAAGGATTTAAGAAATGTGCTATAGTAACTTCCTATTCACCAAATATCTCAGATATCAAAGGAGAAACAACTGGTGAAGACCAAGAAACAGAAAGCATTGAAAAATACGAAATCTATCAAAAAATGCTAAATGGAAAAAGTGCTGAAGATTTTGAAGATGAAGCGAAAAAACAATTTATCAATGAACCTGCTCAAATGAAACTACTGATTGTTGTTGATAAGTTATTAACAGGATTTGATGCGCCACCTGCTACTTATCTATATATTGATAAATCTATGCAAGATCACGGACTATTTCAAGCAATATGTAGAGTGAATCGCCTAGATGGTGATGATAAAGAGTTTGGGTATATTGTTGATTATAAAGATCTATTTAGAAGTCTTGAAGCATCAGTAGAAGATTATACATCAGAAGCATTCGATGCTTATGAAAAAGACGATATTGATGGCTTACTTACCAATCGCTTAGTTAAAGCTAAAGAGAAGTTAGATAATGCTTTAGAATCTTTAGAAGCACTTTGTGAACCAGTCATGCCACCTAAAGAAACATTGCAATATATCAGATATTTTGTTGGTAAAGATACACTTGATAAAAGCGAAGTAAGAGACAACGAGAAAAAACGTCTTGCTTTATATAAACATGTTGTGTCTTTTGTCAGGGCTTACGCAAATATCGCAAATGAAATGGTAGAAGCTGGATATTCAACTAAAGAAGCTGACAAAATAAAAAATCTTACAAAATACTATGATGATGTACGACATGAAGTGATGCATGCTTCTGGAGATTATATTGATTTAAAAGCTTATGAAGGCGGCATGAGACATTTAATTGATTCATATATATCTGCATCAGATAGTGAAAAATTATCTGCATTTGATGATATGTCACTGATTGATTTAATTGTTGAAAAAGGTAAAGATGCAGTAGACTTGCTACCTGAAAATATTAGAAAAAATCAAGATTTGGCAGCAGAAACAATCGAGAATAATGTAAGACGTTTAATTACAGATGAAACACCTACTAATCCAAAATATTATGAACGTATGTCGGTTTTACTTGATGAGATTATAAAAGAACGAAAAGAACAAGTCACCGATTATAAAGAGTATTTAGATAAGATAGTATCTCTTACAAAAAGAGTTAAGGATCCAGGAAAAACAGAGTCCTATCCTAAAACCATTAACTCAAATGCAAAAAGAGCGCTATACGATAACTTAGATAATAATGAAGAATTGGTTTTAATGATAAACGAAGAGCTTACTTTCTATAAACCAGATGGATGGCGTGGAAATAGGATCAAAGAAAGACAAGTAAAGAATCTAGTTAAAAAACATATAGATGATGACAACAAAGCAGAAGCGTTACTAGAAATAATCAAAAACCAAGGTGAATACTAAATGAGCATCATGATGATTAACAACATTGAAATAGAAGTTATACATAAAGACATAAAAAACATTCATCTATCTATACATCCGCCAAAAGGACGTGTAAGAATCGCAACACCATTAAAAATGAGTGATGAAGCGATTCGTCTTTTTGCGATTTCTAAATTATCTTGGATTAAAAAGAATCAAAAACACTTCGATGAACAAAAAAGACAATCACCAAGAGAATTTTTATCTGGTGAAAGTCATTATTTTCTAGGGCAAAGATATTTACTCAAAGTTAAAGAAGCAAAAGATGTACAAAGAGTTGCAATAGAAAATAAAAAAACAATTAATCTTTACGTAAAAAGTGATCATTCAGTTAAATCAAGAGAAAGAGTTATGACGAAATGGTATCGTCAAGAACTCAAATCTATTATTCCTAATCTTATAGCAAAATGGGAGCCTTTGCTCAAAGTTGAAGTTAAGGATTGGGGTGTTAAGTTGATGAAAACAAAATGGGGCACATGTAATCATCAAGAACAAAGAATTTGGATTAATTTAGAATTAGCCAAAAAAAGTGTAAGGTGCATTGAATATATCATTGTTCATGAAATGATTCATCTGATAGAAAAAGATCATAATGAAAACTTTAAGAAACTAATGGATGAGTATATACCAAATTGGAAATCAATTAGAAGTAAACTAAATGAAATTATTTTTGAAAGCAAACATTGGAACTATTAAAGACATTTATTTAATAAATCAATTTGATATTAGGAGTGCAAAATGAAAAAATATTTTTTAACAAAAGGCGAAAAATACTTTATAACAGATGATAAATGGAAAACATACAATTTAACATCTGACCTGCCAACGGGATATGTAAAAGAAACAAATTCAACTATTAAAAAGAAAATTGATTTTATTTTTAATTATGGTGAAAATAATTCAAAACTAATTATAAAGGAACTAAGAAATATTGAAAATCTATTAATCAAAAACAAAGGATTTAAAAGAACTCAATTTAAAGATGGTTATGGAACTGCATTTGAAGTTTTTTCTGTATCGATAATTCATAGTTTGCCATATGACGAGGTCATAGAAAAGTACATGGTAGCTGGAAGCAAAGATGCTAAAATTGATGCCGTATATTATGATGAATTTGATGAAATTTGCTATGTTTATCAAGTGAAATTGGGGCATATCGACTCAGAAACTGCACAAAAAACTGTTGAGAACTTTGAAGAGTATTTAACCTCTGAAACACTATCTAAGAAAGATGTTAAAGATTTTTTAGATTTCATGAGTAACTTTACTTTTAGAAAAGAAGTAAAGGATTCTAAAAAAATCCAATATATGCTTATTTCATCGCCCACCGTTGCTGTAAATACTATGTATTATAATGTATATACTCCAACTGATATATTCAATAA
>PXDP01000242.1 GCA_003565035.1 PVC group bacterium
AATTCAAACATGACTGAAGCGAAATGAAAACACTGGGTGTGATTGCGAATTTGGACAAGCCGGGTGCCGATGAGGCGTTGCGGGACCTGGTGAGGTATGCCCGGTCGCTGGAGGTGTCTCTGGTGTTTGATCCCGAATGCCACGCGGTTTTGCCGGAGGTTGAGACGCTGGAGGTCGAGGCGTTTCCAGGGCGGGTGGAGGCGGCGCTGACCCTGGGCGGTGACGGCACGCTGCTGGGCGCGGTGCGCAGAATGGGGCATCGGCCGGTGCCGTTGCTGGGCGTGAATCTGGGTAAACTTGGATTTTTGACCGGGGTGACCGCCCGGGAGCTGGAGGCGGCGGTGTCCGCGCTGGTTTCCGGCGAAACCGTCGCTTCGCCGCGGCGGCTCATGGAATGCGAATTTCAGGGCAAGCGCGAACTCGCCCTCAATGATGTGGTGATGAGTTGGGGCAACAGCTCCCATATCGCCCATCTCGAAGTGTCGGTGAACGATCAGGAAATCACCACGTACACCTGTGACGGACTGATCATCGCCTCGCCGACGGGGAGCACCGGGCACTCGCTGTCCGCCGGCGGGCCGGTGCTGGTGCCGGAGAGCGATGCCCGGGTGATCTGTCCGATTTGTCCGCACGCTATGACCGTGCGTCCGGTGGTGCTCCCGGCCGATGTCACCATCCGGGTGCGGGTCTGCGATCATTCCAAATCTTTGGTGCTGGCCTGCGATGGACAGCTGTTTGATGAAGTGGCACCCGGCGGGGAGGTCAGGGTGTGTGCTTCGGATGTGACTGTGGATCTGCTGCATTTGCCGGGATATCGCTATTGGGATGTGCTCCGTGAAAAATTGCACTGGCGGGGCAGTGCGGTGAGTGCGGGCGGGTCTTGACTTCCGGTGGGAACTTCGACAAATGTCGGGAATGAAAAAATTACGCTTTTTACCGCTGTTGGGATTGAGTTTATTGATTGCCGGATGCGCTTCGGATCCGCGTCCGCTTCCGGTGACCGTGCCTGAGCCCTGGAGCGAATCGGACGCCACGCCTCCGGATGTCCCCCCGGAACACGAAAAGGTGGAGGTTCCGGACCTGGCGGAAGGCGTGCGGCTTTTCCATGAGGACGTGGAGGTTTCGATGGAGGCTCTGGCGCGGGGGCAGGTGCCCGAGGGCAGCCTGATTCAGGTCTCGGTGCCGTCCGATGCCCGGCATACTGTGGTCTCCGATACCCTCGTCCAATTACATTCCATGGGTTTTCTGGTGGGGATCCGCACGAACCCGGTCCCGGCAGAGATGCCGGAAGAGGTGTCTCCGTGAGCGGCCCGGACGAACCGGCGGTCCGCCGCGCGGCGGATTTGGAGATTAAAGACGCGCAGATCATTTTCCGGGCCGTCTGGGAGGACCTTCTGGAGGAATTCGGGGAAACAGAACTCCGGTTTCCCAAGGAACTGATTCTGCTCGGCGGCGCGCCGGGCGCGGGCAAAGGCACCCAGACCGAATTCATTATGGATGTGCGGGGGCTGACCTGTGATCCGATTGTGGTCTCCAGTCTGCTGAACACCCCGCAGGCTGAGAAAATCAAATCCGAGGGCGGTATGGTCGGGGACCGCGAGGTGATCGGAATTGTCTTCCGCGAACTGCTCAAACTGGAATATCGCGATGGAGCGATCCTGGACGGTTTCCCGCGCACCACCGTGCAGGTCGAATGCCTGAAGCTGCTGATTCATAAAATGAACGAACTTTGGCGCAAGCATCACGGCACTCCGCTGGCGCGTCAGTTCCGCAAACCGACGATCCATGTGGTGATCCTCTTTGTGGAGGAGAAAACCAGTATCGACCGTCAGTTGAAACGCGGGCGCGACATCGAGGCGCACAACCTCGAGGTGGAGGAGACCGGCATCGGCGAACTGCAGGAACTGCGTCCGACCGACCTGGATGTGAACGCCGCCCGCCGCCGCTACCGGGTGTTCAAAGAGCAGACCTGGGAGGCGCTGACCTCGCTCAAAGAGCATTTCTTTTATCATTTCATCAACGCGCAGGGCGAAATTCCCGAAGTCGAAAAGAATATTCTGCGCGAAATGCAGTATCAGAGTTCGCTGGAACTCGATCCCACCACCTACGATATGCTGCGGCATGTTCCGGTGGCCCAGGAAATTGTCGTGCATGCCCGCCAGGAACTGGTGCACCGTCTGGATGCCTATGCCATCGACAAGCAGGAAAAATTTCAGTCCGTGCTTCGCTTCATTGATGATAAACTCATGCCGATTGTGATCCGCCACGCGATCACCGGACTGGCAATGATCAACACCGAGACCAGTCTGCTGGATGACGGCGAGGCGGTGGCCATGCTGATCGATATTCTTTCGGACCGCGGCTATCGCACCGTGGTGGACATCCACAAAATCGAAGTGCCGGAGCGCTTTGATTTGCAGACCGGACGCATTCTCTGCCGCACGAAAAAGGTGTACCGCATCCAGGTGCGGTTCCAGGGCTCAACGATCCGCAGAGGATAAGCAGAGATCAGTTCCGGGATCAGTTCCGGGATCAATTCCGGAGCAGTTCCGGGGGGATTTGAATTTTTTGCAGTTTGGGGGCGATCACCAGGCGGCAGTAGGGGACGTTCGGATTCCGGTTGAAATAGTCCTGATGATAGTCCTCGGCGGGATAGAAACGGGGGGCATCCTGCACCTGGGTGACAATCGGATCGTCAAATATATTTTCCCGGGTGAGTTCCTCAATTTTGGCCCGTGCCGCTTGGTGCTGTTCGTCGGAATAGGTGAAGATCACCGAGCGGTATTGGGTGCCGACATCCGCGCCCTGCCGGTTCAGGGTGGTGGGATCGTGAATGGCGAAAAAGACGGTGAGCAGATCCTCATAGCGAAGGATGTCCGGATCAAAGGTGACCTGGACCACTTCGGCATGGCCGCTGCGTCCGCTGGTGACATCACGGTAGGTGGGATTGGCCACGCTGCCGCCCTGATATCCGGACACCACTGAGTCCACGCCTTTCAGCCGCTGGAAAAAGACTTCAATGCACCAGAAACAGCCGCCTCCAAAAGAGGCGGTTTCACGACGGGACGGTTGGGGCGTGTCAGCTTTCATACTGAACCATGGAGCCAGGAGCGCAAAAAACAAGGCAAGTTGGATCGATTTCATCTTCCAGTATATCCTCAAATCGAACTTTGTCGAAATCCGTAAGTGTTTTCCTCCCGTTTGTGATACGGGAAGTGCCCTATATCTGTGCTATGGCCGTGATGCGGGGCGGGTCAGGGTTTGAGGCGGACCCAGCCGGTGTTGCCGGGTTTGAGGTTGGGGGTGTTGGTGTCGTGCAGAATCCAGGTGTCGGGGGGCGTGACTTCCTGGGGGGTGACGAGGATTTCGCGGTGGCGGCCGGCATCCCGGATTTCCTGGATGACCACGGGGTGGGTTTCAGGGGCGTATGCGGCGAGCAGTTCCATGTCTTCGGGGCGAATCCAGTGGGCGCCGACGGCGTTGGCATTACCGAAGAGCCGGGCGACATAGCCGTTGACGGGGTGGTGGTAGACGTTTGCAGGGCTGTCGATCTGCTCAATACATCCGTTGCGGAAGACGGCGACGCGGTCGCCCACATAGAGGGCATCGTCGGTGTCGTGGGTGACGAGAATGGCGGTGGTATTGAGTTCGCGGAGGATGCGGTGGATATCGGTGCGCAGTGAGCGGCGGAGGGCGGGGTCCAGGCTGCTGAAGGGTTCGTCGAGCAGGACCACTGCGGGTTCGGGCGCGAGGGCGCGGACGACGGCGAGGCGCTGGCGTTCGCCCCCGGAGAGTTCGTGCGGGTAGCGGTGCTGAAATCCGTCAAGGCCGACCAGGCAGAGGAGGGTGTCGATTTTTTCGGTTTGCCGGGTTTTCGGGATGCCGCGGAGGCCGTAGCGGATGTTCCGGGCCACGGTAAGATGCGGAAAAAGGGCGCCGTCCTGAAAGACCATGCCCACATTGCGGGCTTCGGGCGGGAGCCAGGCACCGGGGGCGGCCACGGTGCGTTCGCCGATACGGATGCTGCCCTGGTCGGGCCGCTCCAGGCCGGAAATGAGGCGCAGGAGGGTGGTTTTGCCGCTGCCACTTTCACCGACCAGGGCGAGGAGTTCGCCGGCGGGGACGCTGAGGCTCACATCCCGGACGGCGGGCTCTCCCCGGGGGGTATAGCGTTTGGTGAGGCTTTGTAATTGGAGGGGAGTGCTCATGAGGGGTCGGTGCGGATGCAACGGTTCAACCCGATTAATCCGAGGGCGGCAAGAAAAATAATCAGCAGGGAGGGGATGGCGCATTCGTGAAAGCGCCCTTCTTTGGCAAGGCCAAACGAGAGGGTGGCGAGGGTGTCGAAGTTGACCGGCCGGAGGATCATGGTGAGGGGCAGTTCTTTAAGAATATCAACAAAGACGAGCATGGTTGCGGCAAAAAGGGTTCCTTTGATGAGGGGCAGGTTGATGCGCAGCAGGGTGTTGAGGGGTGGGTGGCCAAGGATGCGGGAGGCTTCATCGAGACGTCCGCAGACGCGGTGCATGGATTCCTGAATGGGCTGCACGGGCACGGCAAAAAACCGGACGAGATAGGCGAAGGAAATGGCGAAAAGCGTGCCGCTGAGGAAGAGGCCCGGGATGGGAATACGCCGGTCGATAAAGGCCAGCATGACCATGACTCCGACGGCGACGACGGCACCGGGAACGGCATAGCCGAGGGTGGCGAGGCGGGCGAGCGTGGAGAGGCGGCGGGAGGCGGAGAGGCGCTGTGCGTAGACGCTGAGGACGGCGAGGAGGGTCAGGAGAAGGGCTGCGCCAAGGGCGAGGGTGAGGCTGTGAACAATCCGGGGACCCATGCCGGGGTGGATGCCGATTTCGCGGCTGAGCCAGGCCCAGCGGATGAGTTTCTGGAGAGGGTAGAGGAAGCCGATGGTGAGGGGGACCAGGCAGAGCAGGAGTGCCCCGAGGGCGGCGGCGGGGCGAAGGCGGCGGTGGGCCAGGGGGGTGGTGTCGCTGCCGGCTTCGGCATACCGGGCGCGTCCGCGCTGGAGTTTTTCCAGGGAAAGCAGGGTGAGGACGAGAATCATCATCATCCCGGCGAGGCGGAGAGCGGAGGCACGGTCGCCAAGACCGAACCAGGTGCGGAAGATGCCTTCGGTGAGGGTGGGCACGCCGAAGAAATTGACCGCGCCGTAGTCGTTGATGAGTTCCATGATGATAAGGCTGAGTCCGGCGATAATGGCGGGGCGGGCAAGAGGGAGGGCGACGGTAAAAAAGACGGAGGCGGGGGAGCGGCCCAGGAGCTGTGCGGCTTCGATGACCCCGCGGCGTTGAACGAGAAAGGAGGCGCGCACAGCCAGATAGAGATAGGGATAGAGGACTCCGGCGAGAAGCAGGGAGAGGATGCCGTAGCGGAGAAGGGTTTCAGAAAGCAGAAAGGCCTCCACCCCCCAGGCCTGCCGGATCTGTATTTGCAGGGGGATCGCCGATTCCTTGGTGTGCATGTACACAAACGCGGCGACGTAGGTGGGGATGGCAAGGGGCAGAACCATGGCCCACTCGAGGATGCGGCGTCCGGGGAAATCGAACGCGCTGAGGATCCAGGCCGCCGGTACGGCCATCAGAACACAGAGAATGGAGACCAGGACACCGAGAATCAGGGTGTTGGCAATATAGCTCCAGAGAACGTTCTCGGCCACGTGGGTCCAGTCGGGGCCGGCCTGGGCAACCCCAAGGAGCACGACCACGAGGGGGATCAGGATAAAAATGGAAAGGACGACCGTGAGGATCGTCCAGGGAGTGGCTTTGGGAAAGCGCAGGGCCGCAGCCAAAAGATTATTCCCATCCGGAGCGGTTAAAGAGGCGCACGGCGGAGGGGTTGAGTTCCCCAAGGGTGCCGAGGTTGAGGGGGTCCACGGTGAATTCCCCCCAGCTTTGCTGCAGATCTGAGAAGGGGATACCGGGCACGACCGGGAATTCGCTGGTGGTCAGCGGGAAGGTGTTCTGAGCCTCTTCACTGACCAGGAACTCCAGAAACTGCCGGGCTTGTTCCGGACGGGAGGAGGCCCGGGTGACGCCGCCGCCGCTGACATTCATGTGAATGCCGCGCCCCTCCTGATTGGGAAAAAAGACCCGGAGTTGTTTGGCGATTTCCCGGTCACGCGCGTCCGGAGAGTGATGAAGAAGCCCCAGGTAGTAGGTGTTGACGATGGCCACATCCGCGAGTCCCCGGGCGACGGCGCGCATCTGGTCCCGGTCGTTCCCCTGCGGCGGCCGGGCCATGTTGCGTCGCACCGCTCTGGCCCACTCCAGCGCGGCCGCTTCCCCGTTGGCGGCGATAAGGGAAGCCAAAAGGGACTGGTTATAGATATGGGAGGAGGAACGGGAGAGCAGGCGGCCGCGCCATTTGGGATCGGCCAGATCCTCGTAGGTGGATAACTCATCCGGAGAAACCCGGTCTTTGGCGTAGATCATCACCCGGGCACGGAGGGTGAACCCGAACCAGGTGTTGTCGGGATCCCGGTAGTTTTCAGGAATGGCCTCTGTGAGGATTTCGGACTGAACGGGGCGGAGAACCCCGGCGGCTTTTGCGAGAGCGAGGTTTCCGGCATCCGCAGTGATCAGGATATCCGCAGGGGTGTTTTCACCCTCGGCGCGGAGACGCTCAATTAGTTCGCCGGCGTTGGCTTTCACCACTTGAACGGCAATGCCGGTTTGTTCGGTGAATTTTGCAAAAAGAAGATCATCCGACGGGTAATGTCGGTGACTGTAGACGACAAGCGCTTCGGCGGAGAGCAGGAGCGGCAAAAATGTCAGACACAGGCAGACGGCGGGAGTGATTCGAAAAAATTTCATGCAGGCAAGGCGGGTCGGGGTTCAAAACAGGCGTTGGTTTATATATCAATCGCATGTTTTATACGCTGCCCAACTTGCTTTGCAAGCGGATTTCCTGACGGGTTTTTCGATTGTTCGATGCCAGTGTGGTGCTTAGACTGAAACGGACAGTTCGGCTTCGGAACTGGCGGTTTCCCAGATCCGGACGGTGAACGTTTGCACTTGCGGAACGTCCGCGAACATGGGACGCAGTCGGTCAATAAACAGTTTGCAGATGTTTTCGACGGTGGAAGGCACGTCGATGATGACCCGTTTCATGTCCATGCGTTCGAGGAGTTCGAGAACTTCGGTATCGGTATCCTGGCAGAGAAAGGCATGGTCGAGTTCGGCGACGAGCGGTTTGACGATCTTGGAAATATCGCCGAAATCCAGCACCATACCGGTTTCGGGGTTCACGGTGCCTTCGACCTCCACCTGCATCCGGTAGGAGTGTCCGTGCACGTTGCGGCAGGCGCCGTCATGATTGGGGAGGCGGTGGCCCATCTCCCAGCGGAATTCTTTGGCGATTTTCATGTGCGCTTCCTTACGGGTTCGGGCCGGAAAGGCAAAACTGTTTTTACGCAGGCCTCAGGTAACAGTCCAGTCTGTCAGCTCGTCGGCCAGCCGACTGGGGACGGTGGCGTCGACATGCACGCCGTCGTCTTCATAGGCGCAGTGGTTGACGTGGGCGTGCTGATGCAGGCGGGCGACGAGGTCGGAACGGCTGTGCGGAAGGACGAGTTTGATATGCCGGATCTGATCCGCCAGCAGGTCCGCCATACGCTCCTGAAGGCGGTCGAGGCCCTCGCCGGTGACGGCGGAGACGAAAATGGCATCGGGATGATGGAGCTGCGCGGCGGTGCGGGCGTTGGCGGCCCCGGGGACATCCACTTTGTTGAAGACGGTGATGATGCGTTTCTGGTCGGCGCCAAGTTCCTGGAGGACCTCGAGGGTGGTGCGGTGAAAGGCTTCGACTTCGGGGGCATTGATATCGAGAACGTGCACCAGGAAATCCGCAAGCACGGCTTCTTCGAGGGTGGCTTTGAAGGATTCGACCAGTCGGTGGGGGAGGCGGCGGACAAAGCCGACGGTGTCGGTCATGAGCAGGGGGCGGCCGTTGGGGAGTTCGATCCGGCGGGTGGTGGTGTCGAGAGTGGCAAAGAGTTTGTTGGCCACATAGACTTCCGAGCCGGTGAGGGCTTTGAGGAGGGAGCTTTTGCCGGCATTGGTGTAGCCGACGATGGCGGCGTGGGGGAGGGGGATGCGGCTGCGTTCTTTCCGCTGGGTGGCCCGGTGCCCGCGCACATCGGCGAGTTCGCGTTTGAGGCTGCTGATGCGTTCGCGGACCATGCGGCGGTCCATTTCGATTTGCTGTTCCCCTTCGCCGCGGTGAGCACCGCCGCCGCCGCCTCCTCCTCCGCCGCCACCGCCGCCGCCCTGACGGCTGAGATGGCCCCAGGCGCGTTTGAGGCGGGGAAGGTTGTATTCCATGCGGGCGAGTTCGACCTGGAGTTTGGCTTCTTTGGTCTGGGCGCGGGCACCGAAAATATCGAGAATCACCTCCTGGCGGTCGATTACGGTCCGGCCGGTGAAGGCCTCCCAGTTGCGCTGCTGGGCGGGTGTGAGTTCGTTGTCAAACACAACGCAGTCGGCGTTGGCCTCTTGAATCTGCTCGAGGATTTCATCGGCTTTGCCGGTGCCCATGAGCAGCCGGGCCTGCCACTGGCGGACATCGACGAGGGCACTGCCCACGATGCCGATTTGCAGGGTGGCGACCAGTTCGTGCAGTTCCCGCAAAAGGTCCTCCGCCTCGGCCGCCTGATCATTTTTGAGATGGACACCCACGAGAAAAGCCCGCTCCACCATTTTGGGTTTTTCGCGGACGTCAAACATTTGCGCTTCCGATATTGCAATTCATAAAAAGAGGAATAGCGTATTCGTCCTCCAACATCAATCTCAGAAGGAACTCAACATGTCACAACTTCTCAACGAACAGGACACTCCCGTAATTCTTAAAACCCGCGAACTGTGCGAGGCGCTGGTGGCGCAGGACAGCTACAAGGCCATGAAAGCCAAGCTGGATGCGTTCATGAACGACACGCAGGCGCAGTCTCTGTATCAGGAACTTAGCGACAAACAGTCGATGCTGGTTCAGAAGCAGGAGTCCGGAACGGAACTGACCGAAGAGGAAATCCGCGACTTTGAAGACCAGCGGGAGCGTCTGCTGCTGCATCCGGTGGCCGGCGGTTTTGTGGAGGCCCAGCAGGGTTTCGAAGAACTGCGCGACACCGTGGTGCGCTACGTCACCAAAGCGTTCGAGCTGGGCCGGGTCCCCACCGCTGAAGATGTGAAGCCCCAGGGTGGCTGCTGCGGCGGCGGCTGTGGCGGCGGTTGCAGCTGCTGACCCGCGATATCAAAGCTGGGGACAGCTTCAACAACGGTAAGCCGGACATTGTCCTTGAAGACTCAGGGGTTTTCTGACTAGGGTGTCCGCTTCCCGCTTATGAAAAAAACGCTGACCCATATCCTGCGCCCCTTTCAGTACCGCAACTACCGGCTCTTTTTTCTGGGGCAGTCGATTGCGATCAACGGCACCTGGATGTCGCTGGCGGCGCTGAGCTGGCTGACCTTCCGGCTGACTCACGACCCGGTCTCGCTGGGTCTGTTGATGTTTTATAAGCAGGCTCCCACTTTTTTTCTGTCGCCTTTTGGCGGGGTGCTGGTGGACTACATCAGTCGCCGCAGGCTGATTGTGATCGCGCAGTTAATCGACGGGACGACGATGGCAGGGTTGGGGGTGCTGACGATTCTGGAGCGGGTGGAGGTGTGGCAGGTTTTTGCGGCCTGCGTGGTGATGGGGATCACGAAGTCCTTCGAATTGCCGGCGCGTCAGGCGCTGGTGGTGGACATTGTCGAAGACCGCGAGCAAATGTCGAACGCGATTGCGCTGAATTCGACGATTTTCCATTCAGCCCGGCTGATTGGTCCCATGATTGCCGGTACTCTGATTATTCCCTGGATGGGGGAGGGGCTGTGCTTTTTGCTGCATGCGGTTTTTTGTGCGGTCGCGGTGCGCTGTTTTGCGGAATTGCGGCCGCGTCCGATGGAGCCGCGTGTGAATCCGGGGTCGGTGCTCGGGCAGATGCGGGCGGGCTTTTCGTATGCCTTCGGGTTTCCGCCGGTGCGGGATCTGCTGATCCTGATGATTGTGATTTCGCTGTTTGGTCAGTCGTATAACACCCTGCTGCCAGTGTTTGCGGAGACGGTTCTGGGCGGAGACGCGGGTACCTATGGGCTGCTGCTCTCGGCGACGGGGCTGGGGGCGGTGATCTCCTCGCTGCGGCTGGCCTCGCGCAAGTCGGTGCTGGGGCTGGGAACGGTGATTTATCAGAGTGTGGTGGTCTTCGGTCTGGCGTTGATTCTGTTCGCGTATACGGAATCGATTGCCTTGGCGCTGGTCCTGCAATTTTTTGGGGGAATGGCGGGAATTCAGGTGTTTGTGGGCACCAATACCATTATTCAGACGCTGGTGGACGATGAGCTGCGCGGCCGGGTGATGAGCCTGATGGGCATGGTCTTCATGGGGGCGATGCCGCTGGGTTCCCTGCTCTACGGCAAAGTCGCGGGACCGCTGGGGGTGCAGCGCACGGTGATGGCCGGCGCGGTGATTTGCATTGTGGCGGGGCTCCTGTTCCGCCTGCGGCTTCCCGCCCTGCGCCGAATTGCGTTGCCGGTATATGAGGAACGGGGTATCGTCACGCCGGAGGCGCCCCCGGTGTTTCCGCGGCCTTAACTGAACATCAGGAGAACAAAGTGAAACGAATTTTATTTGTCTGTCTGGGAAATATCTGCCGCTCGCCTTCGGCGGAGGCGGTGTTCCGCGCCAAGGTGGAGGATGCGGGACTGAGCGATGCGTTTGAAATCGATTCGGCGGGAACGCTGGCCTATCACCAGGGCAAGCCGGCGGATGCGCGCATGATGGAGCACGCGGCCCGGCGGGGATACATGCTGACGAGTATCGCCCGAAAGGTGCTGCTGCGGGATCTTGAGCAATTTGATCTGCTGATTGCTATGGACGACGACAATTACCGCGAGTTGCGGGATCTCGCGGCGAATGATGCCGAGCGGGCGAAGGTGCGGCGGATGATGGATTATGCGCCGGAAACCGGGGTCAGCGAGGTTCCGGATCCCTATTACGGGGGGGCTGCGGGGTTTGAGCGGGTGCTGGATCTGCTGGAGACGGCCTGCGGGAATTTGCTGAAGGCGCTTCGCTGAGGGGCAGGGTCAGGGTTTGATGCCGGAAAGGCCCGGCGGCGCGGAGTTCGGGGCTGTCGAGCACCCGGGCGGGCGCCAGGCGCGGTGCCAGGCCGGGCGAGGCGAAAAGCCATTGGTCGCGGTGATAGTGGATGTGCCCGGGATCGCGGAAGGTCCAGCGGTCTGAGCGGTCATCCGCAGCGGGCAGTTCCAGCAGTCCGGTATCTTCGATCATGCGCAGCATGGGGGTGCCGGGGTCTTCGCGGCTGTGCAGAGAGAGCAGCACGTCGTGCCCGTCAGCAAGCTGCTGGCGTAGAGCCTGACTGAGGAGGCGGGCTTCGTTGCGCCGCCGTTCATAATCCTGCAAAGGCGAGGGGGCGTGGGCGTTCCAGACCCAGAGGGCTCCAAAGCGGACGGCGCCGGCGAAGGGCTGGTGCTGCTCGTCGCGTATCCGGAAGGTCTGGGCACTGAGATCGAGGATTTCGTCGAAAGGTGTGCGGCTCAGAAACCCGGCCCCGCGGTAGCGGTCGGGGCCGGGAAGGTACAGGGCGTATTCAAACGCCAGGCCCCGGTCGGCGAGCGCGGCCCGGAGATGTTCAAGGGTTTCAGGATGCCCCAGTCCGCGCAGAACGAGGAGGTCCGCCGGGCGGGCGGTGAGATCGTCGTACAGCGCCTCGCGCTCGGCTTCGGGTTTGAAGCGGTCGGGCTGGCCGGTCTCTTCCCGGTCGGTCCATGCGTAGTCATGAAGCGGAGCCACCCGCACCGAAAGAGCCGGTGACGCGGAGTCCGCCGGGACCGCTTTCGCTCCCGGACCGCAGGCGGCGGTCAGGAGGAGGGGGAGCAGCAATCCCGGGAGGAATTTACTGTTCGTTTTCTTTGGCGCGCTTGTAGCCGGCTTCGATTTTGGAGGCCACATCCCGGTATCCAATGTCCACGGAGTAGATTTGCTTGTAGTAATCCATCGCGGCTTCGAGTTTGCCCTGGGCTTCCAGCACTTCGCCGAGTTCGTAAAGGATGCTGATTTTTTTGTCATCCATGGAGGGCAGTTCCTCGGCCGCTTTGGCAAGCTGGGCGGCGGCGATGTCGAACTGACCTTTGGTCTTGAAGCAGGAGCCCATGAGGTAGAGGGCGTCAATACGGCGCTGGGGATTGCGCTGGGCCTGCTGGAACTGGCCGATGGCTTTGTCGAGTTCGCCGGTCTGCATGAGCAGTTTGCCGTAATCGAATTTGAAGCCGAGGTCGTTCGGATAGCGCGCGACCTTGTCGGCCGCGTCCTCGAGCAGGAAGGCCTGCATTTCGGCTTTCTGGGCTTCGGCGGCTTCGAGATCGCCTTCGCTTTTGAGCACCTTGATGTTGTGCTCGTAAATCTGCACGGTGACCGCAGAGATGGACCGCTGAATGACGGGGTCGGCGTGATTCGCTTTTTCGTCGGCCCGGTTGAGAATCTCCAGGGCCTCGTCGAACTGCTCGGCTTTGACCAGGGAGTCGGCCAGAGGCCGGTAGAGGTTGAGGTTTTCGGGTTCGGCCTCGAGTTTCTTCCGCTGGGTGTCGATCATGCGCTGCAAGTCGTTGCCGACGAGCTGGGCGCGGGAGCCCTGCTCCAGGGCGGCGGATTCGTCTTCGTCCTTGAGTTTGCCGCGGAAGTCGCCCTCGGCCTCCCAGTTGCCGACCCGCATGGTGTCCATGGCCGCCGTGTCTTTGATCCATTTAATGACCGTCTGATCGCCCGGCCGCAGTTCTCCGAGCTGTTCGAAGGCTTCGCGGGCTCTTTTACTGTCGCCGAGTTCAATGTACAGATGACCCAGTTTTTCGAGCAGTTTGTCGTTTTTTCGGTCGTATTTGAGAATGGCGGCCAGGGTGACGGCGGCAGCGCCGACATTGTTGGCGGCTTTGGCGGCATCGATATACGCATCGTGAAAGGCGGGATTCCGGATGTCGAGTTTCAGAAGTTCCTCGGCGAGGGGGAGAGCTTTTGCCGGTTCTTTTTTGATGGCTCCCTGCACCGCCATCTTTTTGCCCATGCCTTTCAGGCTGGAGAGGGTGGGGTTGCTCTTTTTGCCTTTCACGGCCTCCATCTGGATTTCCCGTAATTCCGTGCGCACTTCGTGAAGTTCCGGCTCCAGCTCCAGCACCGAGAGCAGCAGGTCCACCGCATAGGCGGTGTTGTTTTTTTGCAGAGCCTCCTGCGCACGTTTGTAGGTTTCACGAATACGGGGGCTGACTTGTTGCAATGTTTTTGACATAGATACGAACTCCTTATACCACTACTCCTAGTGCTTTCCCTCCTCTTGGTCAAGCATTGGAACCCCGGCAATCCCCCTCTTTTCTACTTTTTTTGTATGCAATCCCGTTTTCACGCCTTTTTGACGCTTTGTGCCTTCTGCCTGTTTCCAGCGACCGGCTGCGCGTCCGGCGGGCGTCCCCCGCCGCGGGATCCCGGTCCGCATGCCTCGGAACCGGGAACACCGCTGCGCACCTTTGCCCGGAGTTTCGGCTTTTCGCGAATGAACGAGACCGAGCGCACCTTCGAAATGCGCGGTCAGGTCTTTACCCTCCGCGGCGAAAAGGGCGGACGCCGGGTCTGGGTGAACGATGTCATGATCTGGCTGAACCGACCGGTGGCCGTGCGGCAGGGGCACTGGAGCTTTGCCGAGGTGGACGTGGAGAAAACCCTGCGGCCTATCCTTCACCCAACGCGGTTTCTCGGCGGCGCCGGACATCAGGTGGTGGTGCTGGATCCGGGACACGGCGGAAAGGATTCCGGAGCGGTGAGCGCGGCGGGACTGACTGAAAAAGCGGTTTGCCTCGATATTTCCCTGCGGGTGCGCCGCCATCTGAGCGCCGCCGGGTACACCGTGTACCTCACCCGGCATCAGGATCAGTTTTTGACCCTCGATGAGCGTCCGCGCCGCGCCGGTGCCTGGAACGCGGATGTGTTTGTGAGCATTCACGCCAATTCCAGCACCAATACCTCCGCCTCCGGGATCGAAACCTTTGTGCTTGCCCTGCCCGGAGAGGTGTCGACCAATCACAGCACCCAGGCGCAGCCCTCCCAGCTTGCACATCCCGGCAATGCCTTTGATGAAGCCAACATGGCTTTGGGTTTCGCGCTGCAACGCTCCATGCTCGCGGCTGCCGGGGCCGAAGACCGCGGCGTGCGGCGGGCCCGCTTTTCGGTGCTGCGCGATGCCCCGGCCCCGGCCGCCCTGGTCGAGGTGGGCTTTCTCTCCCATCCCGCCGAAGCGGCGCAACTGGCCGCCGCCGCCCATCGCGAACGCCTGGCCCAGAGCATCGCCCAGGGCATCGATCTGTATCTCCGTGAAGTGCGCCGTGCGGCGCTGCATGCCGCGGAAGCCTCTCAACGTTAATCCCAACCCCGAAATGTTCCTGATATGATCCAAGCAAAAATTGTCGGCGCCGGCGGATACGGCGGTGTCGGTCTGATCGAATTTCTTCTGCGCCATCCCGAGGTGAACATCGCCTGCCTGGTGGCCAAAGACGATGTGAATGTCCCCATCGCCAAGGTGTACCCGCATCTCACCGGTCATCTGGACAAAATGATTGTCCCGCCGGAGGATCCCTCCGCACAGCAGGACTTCGATGTGGTGTTTTTCTCCACTCCTGACAAGGTTGGGATGCGCCTCGCGGCGGAGGAGCGGCACCGCGGCGCGAAAGTCATCGATTTCAGCGGTGATTTCCGCTTTGGCACCGAGGCCGACTACGCCGAATATGCGCGGCGAATCAATTTGGACCCGGTGCATTACGCCCCGGAACTGCTGCCGGAATCGGTGTACGGACTTCCCGAGCTGGGCCTGTCGGCTTTTGAAGGCGCGAACATCGTCGGCAATCCCGGCTGCTTCGCGGTGAGTGTGCTGCTCGGGTTCGCCCCCGCGCTCAAGGCCGGGATTGTGGATCCCGCGCATCTGATTGCCGACTGCAAAACCGCCGTGTCTGGCGCCGGCAAAAAGCCCAATCCGCTGTTCCATTTTCCCGCCCGTCACGACCACATGAACGCCTACCGTCTCAGTGGTCATCAGCACGTCTGCGAAGTGGAGCAGAATCTCGGCAAACTGTCCGGCAGCGAAGCCGTCCTCACCTTTACCGCCCAGGTGGTGCCCGCAACCCGGGGGATTCTCTCCACCCTCTACGGGCGTCTGGATGAGGGAATGGACCGCGAAGCGATTGTGCAGCTCTACCGGGATTTTTATGCGGACTCGCCCTTTGTAAAGGTATTCGACCGTTCCGCCGCCACTGGACTGGGCACCGCCCATGTACGCGGGAGCAATGCCTGTTTTCTGATTGTCGACAGCGATGAGCGAACCGGCACCATGCGGGTGGTCAGTCACATCGACAACCTGGTCAAAGGTCAGGCCGGCAGCGCGGTGCAGAACATGAACCGCCTCTTTGGATTCCCGGAAACCCTGGGGCTTGAACAGCCCGGCGCCTATCCGTGAGGGTTGCCGTCCGCGAACTTGCGGCGTTTGCGGGCCGCAGCGGCGATTTGCACAGCGGGCTGTTCAGTCTGCTGCGCGGAAGCGACGGCACCCGGGCGCACCGGCGGATTCAGAACAGCCGTGCGGACAATGCCCGGGCGGAAGTGGCGCTGTGCGTGACCTGCGGGGACCTGGAACTGCACGGACGGGTCGATCTGGTCGAGGAGACCCCGGAGGGAACCGTCCTGGAGGAAATCAAGACCACACGCCTCGCGGCGGAGGAACGCCATCCCGATCTGCCAACCCATCGCCTGCAGGCCCGGATTTACGCCTGGATGTGGCATACCCTGCACGGCGAACTGCCCGCCGTGCGCCTGCGCTATGTTCCTCCGGACCGTGGGGAGGGGCGGATCGTGGACGTCAGCCTGCCCGCCCCGGAGCTGGAACGCGAAGTCCTGGAGGCCGTCGAACGCTACCGGCAGTTTCACCTTCGCCGACAGGACTGGATTCAGCTTCGGAATGAATCGCTTCAAACCCCGCGCTTTCCGTTTTCCGACCTGCGTCCCGGCCAGACGGAGCTGATGCAACAGGTGCGTACAGTCTTTTCCACCGGCGGACGCCTCTACGCCGAGGCACCCACCGGCATCGGCAAGACCCTGGCCGTTCTCTGTCCCGCGCTGCAGGCGCTGGGCCGGGGGGAGATCGATCACCTGGTCGCGGCCACCTGCCGCAACACCGGCAAAAATGTGTTCGAAGAGGCTTTTGCCCTCCTTCGGGGC
>PXDP01000320.1 GCA_003565035.1 PVC group bacterium
ATCCGCATATCCGGGATCCAAATGAATTCCATTCCCGTCGTTTGTGAGGTCCAGATTTGCCTTTCCATCGGATCACGCGCTTGGGGTAACGGGGTGGGAGCGGGGGTGGGAACACGCGTAGGCGCAGGCGTGGGCCTCGGTGTCGGTATCGGAGTGGGCCGAGGTGTGGGTTGCGGTGTCGGCTCAGCCCCCGCCAGAGGTACGACCACAGGAGGGTTTTCCACTGCCGGACCGAGGACGACCCTGAAACCATTCATAGCACTTGCGAATTTAGGATCGGCCCATCCCCGGTATGCGACTCGCAACGTTCCTGGTAGTGAACTGTAAGACCCTCCACGCAATACACGCAACCAGTCAGCTTGGCCCTTTGCTATACTTGTTTGGGCACCGCCCTGAAGGTTGGCATCATAACACCACTCCGACACATTCCCCAGCATGTCCGCGAGCCCAAAACCGTTCCGGCCTCTCTGGCCATAATGGTCCACCGGAGACGTGAAGGCAAATCCGTCCCGTACAATTCCGATTGTCCATGTTCGTCCATCTGGAAAGGGATCAGAAAAAGGACCATTAAATCTATCCTTCCCATCCTCCCAGGTATCGCCCCACCAGAATCGCGATGAGCCGCCCCGTCCGCCTCTGGCCGCATATTCCCATTCCGCCTCCCCGGGCAGTCGGTACTCATATCCTGAAGGCAAAGTCCCCGCCGCGCGTTCTTTCGCGGTCAACCACTGACAAAACGCCATGGCATCCCTCCAACTGACACAAACCACAGGATGGGTATCGTCGGGGCTGTATCCGGGCAGTCCAGGATCGCGCCAGGATTTTCCGGCAACATCCCCCCAGGGTCCGCTTCCCGTCAAGGTATTCGCGTTCCCGGCCCGCTCCGCGTCCGTGACATATCCTGTGTCGGCGATGAACTGTTTCCACTGTCCACGTGTCACCTCGGTCTGCCCTATCCAAAACGTGGAAGCAATGTTTACGGTCACCGGATCTTTTTCAGACTGGGAGAACCAATCGGCATCCCCTTTCCCTCCATTTGGATCCGCAGCCCACGCCCGTTCTGCCATCGTGCTACCCATCCGGAAAGAACCAGCAGGCAGAGAAACCATATTCATCCGGAGAGTCGGGTGCATCCAGTTTCGCCCCCGCGCAGGGCCCGTGTCCTTCACGAGATTCACAACCTGTGTCTGGTTGGCCACCAGGGTGACCTCCCCCAGATACCGTTCTCCACTGTCAGCCTCAAAGAGGATGGGATAGGTGCCGATGGGTCTATCCTTTCCCGGGGCAGGAAGCGTCACCCGGTATTTCTCGGTGCCGAAATGCACTATCCCCGGCCCAACACCTGCCGGCCCATGCAAGGTCGCCCGCCCGGTGACCGCCACCAAATCCACCCGCCGTTCCTCAACCCTCGTTCCAGGAGCGGTGGCGGGCAGGCGGATGCTTTGAGTCTGATGGCGGGGGGCACGGATTTCCAAGACAGTTTCCTGCATTAGATCCAGAGTTAAACTCGTGTTCACCGACCCCAGCCGCTGACCATCCGCAGCGTGCACCGTCGCATCGCTCACGTTGCTGCGAATCGTGATCTGGCTCGGGATCGGTACCAGTTCGTGGCTGCGAATCATTTTTTGCGACTCAGTGGGAATGTCAATGGTGCCCCGTCCCTCCCGCAATCCGCGCACTTCAAATCCAGGCACAAAAATATGCAGATTTTTCCGACCCGTTGACAGCCTCTCCAAGGTCAGGGTCGGACCGGTGATCTCATGCCTTTTTCCATCCAAACGCACATGCGCCCCTGAAGGCGGGAAAAAAGCGAGGGCCCGTTCTGGCACGACCAGGGTCAGCTCCAGACTGGAGTCGTGCAGTTTTCCCCAAAGTTTATCAATTCTTGATTGTAAATCGCTTCTGTGCTTATAACGCCATTTGTATATATCACCCCACAGCAAAGACAATTCATCTCTAACTACCTGACGGTCTGCAAAAAGCATTTCCTCGGGAATGGCCTCCAACCGACTCAACGCCCCCCCAACCCTTTGAGTGGTTTCCCGGCGGTTATGCTCCTGAAACTGCCATGTGAAAAAAACCACCACAATCAGCAAACAAACCACCCAAAAAAACTGCTGCCGATTCTTCTTGTTCTTCCGGGCCCCCTCCAGGTCCTTCCTCAGTAGCAATAAACATGACTCCTTGGGAAATCGAATTAGCCCTTCTTTCAGGGAGGACTCCGCAAGGTCAAATTGCGAATGGGTAAGAGCGTTCTTTACTTTATTCTGAATATCAATGAAATCTGCCTTCTCACGTTCCAGCACTTCAACGCACTCCGTAAAACCCGACTGCTCGGGAAATACACGTGCAGCTTCGACTGCTAGATTTTTCGCCCCCCCCCACTCGTAGGCTTTACGTTTCTGCTCAATCTCCTCTAAAACCTCGTTTTTCAGCTCATTTTCCAGTACAGCTAATTCGTCTCTGGCCTGGCCACAAGACTGCAGGTGAACATTTGCCGCTATAAAGTTCCGTGAAGTTTCGACCAGCGTTAATTTCTGTTGCTCGGTCACACCCTCATCGCGAAACTCCCGCATTCGCCACCCCCATCTGACCTGAAACAGAATCTCGTCACGACGCTGTTCCAATATTTTAATCTCTTCATCGGAGGGCGTGAGGGCCCGCAACTCTTGCAACAAACTCGACACCCGCTTCAGACCCTCCGGGTTCTCCGGGTTCAACGACTTGCGAATTTCCTCCTTCAAGAGCTTGGCTTTCTTGAGGTTCTCCTCCTGCTGTTTCGCGGCAATCTCGCCGGGAATGCTCTCCAGAAGCTTCCGGATCTCGGGCTGTTCGGGGTCAAGCTCCAGACTGAGTTTGCAGGAATCGCTGGCCGCATTGAAATCCTGGCGATCCATACATGCCTTAGCGGCCCGGTTGTGACGGTCCCGCTCCTTCATGCGTTTCCGACGCTCCCGCTCCCGGATTTTCCCGTCCAGGCCCGACCTTAGCTCTGTCCACTCCGGCTGCTCCGGGTCCAATTTCAGACTCTGCTCCAGAAGAGGCCGAATCTCCTCATCCTCCTCCCGCTCCAGGTGTTTGCGGATCTGCTGATTGATTCCGTCCCGCTCCCGCCTGCGCTCCGCCGCCTCCCTCTTGGCGATCAGTTCCGGCAACTGGGCCCGCAGGGCCAGCAGATCCTTCTGCTCGGCATCCAGTTCCAGACTGGCCCGGATCGCTTTCTCAACCTCCTCATACTTTTTACCTTCCAGCAACCCCTGCATCTCCGCGTTCAAGACATCCCGCTCCTTCTGCTTGCTCTTGGAGGTGTTAATCAGCGCCTCCACCTGCTTCAACAGCTCCTGCGCCTTCGCGCCCCGCAGACGCGCCGTGTCAGGCAGCAGTCCGTATTCCTTCACCACCCGGCTCCACTTCTTGCCTCCCGCGTATTTCCCCATACGCCCGAGGATCTCCTCCACCTCCGTGAAGGCGGTCAGATGCGTCCCGCAGCCGCCGCAGAACACCTTGCGCACCGAGTTCTCCCGTCCGCACTCCGGACAGGCCTTGAACAACCCCACCCCGCAGCTCTCACAAAATTTGGCGTCCGGCGGATTCACCACCCCGCACGAAGGACAGCACGCGTCCGACTCCACCTCCGACGCATGCGACACCCGGCTCCCGCCCCTGCGTCCCGACAACCCCTCCAGATCCGCCAACAACTCCTCGGCGCTGAAGTATCTATCCTCGGGATTGTTCTTCACGCACTTCAAAATCACCTTCGCCAGCCCTGGCGGCACCATCTCCGGGTCCACCTGGTCCGGGATCTCCCCCGTCAAAAGCTCATACAGCGTCTTCCCCAAAGCGTAGATGTCCGCAGTATGATTCAC
>PXDP01000081.1 GCA_003565035.1 PVC group bacterium
GCCCGGCCTCGCCCCCGAACCCGGCGACGACATCGTGGATGCCACCGGCTGCATCCTCCTCCCCGCCCTCTGCGATGCCCACGTCCACATCCGCGAACCCGGCCAGGAGGATGCCGAAACCATCGAAAGCGGCACCGAAGCCGCCATCGCCGGCGGCTTCTCCCGCATCCTCGCCATGCCCAACACCGAACCGCCCATCGACACCGGCGGCATGGTCGGATTCCTCCAAAGCATCGCCGAACGCCGCGCCCGCATCCCCGTCTCCGTCGCCGGCTGCCTCACCAAAGGCCGCGAAGGCACCAAACTCGCCGAAATCGCCGACATGGCCGAACAGGGCGCGGTCATGGTCACCGACTGCAACCACGCCCTTCAGGATGCCTACGTCCTCAGGCGCGCCCTCGAATACACCCGCCACTTCGACATGGTCGTCGGCGTGTATCCCGACACCCCCGCGCTCTCCAAAGGCGGGGTCATGCACGAAGGCACGGAATCCTTCCGCCTCGGCCTGCCCGGCATTCCCGCCATGGCCGAAGAAATCGGCATCGAACGCGACCTCCGCGTCGCCGCCGCCGTCGGAGGCCGCATTCACATCCAAAACGTTTCCACCGCCGAAGGGGTCGAATCCATCCGCCGCTGGAAAGCCCGCGGCCTGCAGGTTACCGCCGAAATCACGCCCCACCATCTGCTCCTCAACCACACGCAGCTCGGCAAATACAACACCCACTTCAAAATGATGCCGCCCCTGCGCACCCCCGCCGATCAGGACGCCCTGCTCGAAGGGCTGCTCGACGGCACCCTCGACATGATCGCCACCGGGCACGCCCCCCACACCGATTTTTCCAAAAACCTCGACTTCAACCACGCCCCCTTCGGCATTATCGGCCTTGAAACCGCGCTGCCCGCCATCCATACCCACCTCATTTCCACCGGCAAGCTCAGTTGGGGTGCCCTCTGCCGTCTCTTCTCGGATGCGCCCCGGGCCCTGCTCAAACTCGCGCCCATCCGCCTCGAAGCCGGGCAACCCTTTGAGGCCGTCTTCTTCGATCCCGCCGCCGAAAACACCATCACCCGCGCCGGCCTCAAGTCCCGCAGCTTCAACACCCCCTGGCTCAACCAGACCCTGCAGGGCCGGGTCCGTTCCCTCCATCTGCCCCACTGGAAGTAAGCCCTCCATGTCCACCTCCCCCTGGCTGGCCATCGATGAATCCGCCCCGGTTTCCGGTCGCACGGAGCGCGAAAGCCTCCATGACGGCATCCGAATACAGTCTCTCCGCTATTTCTCGCACCGCATCGGCGATTTTTCACTGGAGATGGCCGCCTTCCTGGCCCTGCCACCCGGTCCGGGACCGCATCCGGCCCTGCTTCATCTCCACGGCGGCGCGCAATCCGCCAAAGCGGACATTGCCCTCGCCTGGGCGCAAAAAGGATATGTAACCCTCTGCCCGGACTGGAGCGGACCCGCAAACACCCCGCAGGCCGCCCACGCCACCCGCTGGCCGGAAAACACCCCGCCCACCCATGCCGTGAATCTGGACGCCGCCGAGGCCACCATCGGTCACATCGTGCGCGCCGTCCGGCATGGCATTTCCCTCCTGGCCGCCCTCCCGGAAGTGCGCCAAGACCGAATCGGCATGGTCGGGATTTCCTGGGGCGGGTTCATGACCTGGCTCGTGAACGGCACCGACTCACGTCTGCGGACCGCCATCGCGGTGTACGGCTCCGGCCGCTCGGATTCCGTGACCATGTCCCCATCCTGGCGGGCACATTTCCAGCCCGAATCCGTGGCCGCCACCCAAAACGCCCCCATTCTGCATCTCAACGGCACGCACGATTTCTTCGGACACCTGAGCACCTCGGAGGCTCTGCTGAAAAAAGTCGGTCCCGGGTCCCGGCGGCTGTATGTGCCCAACGAGGATCACGGACTCAACGCCGCCGCCCGCGAAAGCGCATGGGCCTGGCTGAACCGTCACCTGACCGGTGACGGCACCCTTCCCCCCGAGCCCGACATCCGCCCCGCAACGGGCAAACGCTTTTTTCATGCCCGGTCCATGGACCGCACGGCGGTCTGGCGGGAAGTGTCCTCCGAAAGCTTTCCCGAAACCGGATGCCTCTTTAGCACCGAAAGCCATCCGGACGGCCTGACCTTATCCAGTCCGGTCCGCGTGTTGCCCCCGGAACCGCTCACCCCCTCCCCAACCCTCTGGGACCACACCCTCCACGGAACCGACGGCCTCTTCCTGCGCTGGGAACAGGACAACCTCGCCATACACGCCCCCGCCAAAGCCCGGCTGGTCTCCGGCGAACAGGGCGTGACCTTTTCGCCCCCAGTACCCTCTTTCCAGGTATTCCTCCGCTGCGAGCCCACCCCGGCCACCTCGCATGAACCGCTCCGCCTCACCCTGACCGCCCCCGCCGGCACGAGGATACGGCTGCGGGCCTATGCCGGGCCGGAGATCAACGAAGACACCGCGCAGGACTATCCGGAGCAGGTCTGTGACCGGAACGGCCCACAAACCGTACGGTTTACCCCGAACCCGGAAGCCCCCCCGAACGCCCGGGGGGTGCTGAGCCTTCAACTTTTGACGGACCCAATCCCGGAGGACGCGATCATCGCCCTTCAATCCCTCCGCGCCGGCTCAAATCCACGGAATCCTGCTTCCTGACGGCCGCATGCGTCTGAAGGCCCGCATCCCGGAAACCTCCCTCCTCCACCGCGACAATATTCCGAATCCAGACTTTCTGGCCCTCCCGCACCAAATCGAACTGGAATTTCTCATCGCGGCAGCGGCGGGTGCCCATAAATTCCGCCCCCAGTTCCAGGAACGGGGCGTTCAGGAGCTGAATTTCCTCCGGCACGCGACCGCGCCGGTCCCGGAAACGAATGTCCAGACGTCCCGTCAGGGTCAGCATTTCATCGGCATGGAGCACAGGATCCTCCGGAGCCGTCCTCCCAAACGCGACGGAAAGCACCCCGGTATGATGCACCCTGTAAAACCGTGCACTCCCCGGCAGATTCAGGGCCCCTTCTGCCCGGAGTCCCCCCCGGATGTCCCCGGCAACCGTCAGTGCTGTGCCCGGACCCGCTGTAATTTCTTCCCCCACCTCCAGCACCAGATGATCATCCACCCAGACTTCCGCCTGATCTTCGATCCGGAGAGACTGCAAGCGGTGCAAGGGTCCAATGAAATGCGCACGGGCATCGTTTTTAACCGTCATCTGCAGGTAAACCCCGGCAGTGCCGCGGGCATCGGGATCGCGGCCCAGGCCGGGATCGGTGGCCATGCGGAGCAGCCCCTCCTCCACCAGCAGACGGCTGCCGGGATGATAGCTCTGTTCCCCTTCCAGCGCCAGCATCCCCGGACCGGATTTGGTGATCGTCACATCCGGTGAGGTGGTGCGGAACGCGCCGGAAGAGCGGAAATGACCGCCCGGGCCCACCGGCAGCACCACCCGGCGGTGGCCGATGTGCGTGAGCGCGGTGCGGGTTTCCACCACCGCATCCGTATCAAAATCAAGCTGTGCGCCGTAGATTTGATGGGTGCTGTCCACAATCCATCGATTGCCCGGCACCCGTTCAAACACGATATGGCCGTTTTGATAATGACCTCCCCGCCCGTCCGGTCGGGTATTTTGCGGCATGTTGCGGGTATGGTGCGTGATCAGCGTCGCCCCGCCCAGCCGAATCGTGCCCATGGCATTCGGCAGCGGATCGCTCACCGTGTGATCCGCCACAAAGCCCTCCTCCAGTTCCAGTACCCCGGAACCATCGCCCTGCACCCAGAGCTGACGGGTAAAATAACTCCCGGACATAACCAGATTCATCGAACTTTCGGCGGTGAACACAAAGCGGGCGCCTTCGGTGAGCA
>PXDP01000388.1 GCA_003565035.1 PVC group bacterium
ATGCTGTATGCCCGTCTGGATCCGACGAACCTGCTCCAGGATTTAGAGGTGCAGGGGCGTAACACGGAGCGGCTGGCACTGATGGAGGAATTCAAATCCATGCCCTTCGGCGCGGTCTGGGACATGCTGTGTGAGCAGGCGGGTGTGCCGGTGGGGGCCGAGTGGCTGAAAGCCATGAATGCCTACGAGAAGGACGTGCTGCTGAAACGGTGATGATCCGAGCGTGGAATTCGCGACATGGATGTGGGATGTTTTGCTTTTTAAATAACAGGTATTTTTATTCCAAAAGTCTGTTTTCTGTGGGCTTACCCTTGTTCAGGGTGTCGGATTTCCGGGTCTCCCGGTCTCCAAAAGGCACGGAAATGTGAAAGGTTTAAGGTATACAACACCTCTACGTTGTGCATACGGGCGGCGACCAGATGAAGGTAGTCATAGATGGCACCTCCGGTGATTCCCCGGCCCTGACATTCGGAAAAGGATTCCAGAATCTCGCTGATTTCCATTGAAATGATTTCAACACAGGGCAGGTAATCTTCCTTTATGAGCTGGATAACTAGATTCGGAGGCATTCGAAAACCTTTCCTTCCCCCGGTCAGAGTGCTGAACACCTCGGAAACTGCGTGCACGTACAGTTTGCAATCCGGTCGATCCATCAGGTCCGAACTTTGGGAGTGCCAGTTTTCATCCTCAACCATGGCAGAAACCCACACACTGGAGTCGATCAGATAACTCATCTTGCATCCCGACGCATTTGATCCTCTCGGGATTCCCGAACGGCACGGGCTGCGTCAAAGTCTGTCCATCCCCGCACCACGCGCCGTTTTCCCTCACGGACCAATTCAACTTCGTCCTGAACCGGCTCCAGAATTAAATGCCCCCCTTGAAGCTGGAGACTGAGCTTCGAGCCCGCTTCCAGGTGAAGTGCTTGCCGGAATTCTTTGGGTAAAACCATTCGACCCGCTTTATCAATTTGTAAGGTGGCTGTCATACCAAACCAGATACCATAAGTTATGGTATTGTCAATGGTAATATAAAGCACTCAGCTTTGATTAAAATAACAGGTATTTTTTTTTACGGCGGTTTTCTTCGAATTATCCCTTGCTCTGGTTTCTGATCTGTTTTACGGTGTAAGTATGAAATTTTTACATCCCTGTTCGTTTTTACGATTTAATTGTTATCTTCTCACCTTTGCGATCTGTTTTATTTCCGGGTTGTCTGTGCACGCTCAAACCTTTGTGACAAATGACGGTCAATATGAGATAAGCATTGATACGACAGGATTTGCAACGATTGAAGACTATCTGGGTACTGATGTTTCAGTAGTAATCCCGAACATCGTTTTCACAGGCCCGTCCGCTTTAGTTGTTCGAGTCATTGGATTCAGCTCTTTTGCGTTCTCCTCTCTTGAGTTCGTCAGTATTCCGGCTTCTGTGGAGGAAATTGAAGCCTTTGCCTTCCGGGGGAATTCTGCTTTGAGCACCATCGAATTATCAGAAGGCGTGAAGACGATCGGACCCCATGCGTTTGCAAGTACCGGACTCGAATCCATCGTGATTCCCTCAACGGTTGAATCGCTGTCAAGTACTGCGTTTAGAAGGACACCACTACGAGGGATTACGGTTGCGGAAAATCCGGATATCTCCGCTAATTTCTTTGCAACAGATGATGCGCTTTTCAGTGCTGACGGTACAGAATTCGTTTATTTTTTAAGGAGAGATGATTCAACGCCTTACCGGATACCGGATGGGGTGGAGGTTATTCAGCATTCTGCATTCTACAGAGCCGATAATCTGTCAGGAATTGAATTCCCGCATTCTTTGAAAAGAGTGGAATCGGATGCATTCCGCGAAGCAGATTCTATTGAGGCCGTCGATCTTCCAGTAGGGGTGACGGACATAGGAATTTATGCTTTTTATGATATCGACCAGCTGACAGATGTGGTCATCCGCGGAAATATACAAAACATAGGTGAGGGTGCATTCGGAAAGCCACGCCCGGAAAATGGTAGCACGCAGCAGCCTCTGGATCGTGTCCTGTTTTTTTCAGATGCCCCGGACATCTCCATCTACATGGATGATGATCCTGTTTTCGAAAATATGAATCCAACTGTGTTCTTTTATTCTGATGCCGCGGGATTTACAACTCCGACATGGGAAGGACTGCCCTCTGTTGAGCTGCAGGTGGAAACGGTGCCCGGATTTGGTGAAATCCGTCCGGTCCCCCATCAGGAAAACGTGTTTTTCAATGAGCGATTCGGCCGTCTTGATTTCGGGTTGAATTTATCCAACCGCACGGCGGCTTTCAGTGAGGGATTACAGACTGAGCTGATCGCGTTCAGCGATTCGTTTGTAGCGAGCGCCGAGTACGGGCAAGTAACTCCGGGGGGCGATGAGGGCTGGCTCTATTCTGAATTGTTTGGCTGGACACATTTCGGTGAGGATTTCAGCCAATATGGCGGGTGGGTATCCACAGAACGGTTTGGCTGGATGAAATTCGAACAGGCAGGGGGCGAAACCTATCTTTGGGCCAATCATTTACAGACCTGGCTTTCGGTCAATCAGAACGGCAGTTTCTTTAGTTTTGATATCGGTCTAATGGTGCCGATCACCGGCACGTTGAACCGATATGGTACCCGCATTGGAAGGGTTACAGCCGATCAAACGCTCCCTGCGGGTTGGCTGGCGAGTGATGTATTCGGATTTGTCTGGTTTGCCCGGGACGGCACCGCAACCTGGTTCTGGAGTGATAATCGTCAGGAATGGATCGGTATTACGCCCGAGGGTGGTTTATGGTCCACGGCTGAAGGTCAGTTTCTAAATTGAGTTTCAGAAAAATTTTGTGAAATGAGATTGGAAAAAGGGTCAGTGCATTCGACCTTCGCTTCCTGGCGGCAAAAACGCGACCGCACTCGACGGAGTGAACACGATTGGGCTGGCTAAAAACGAATGACAAGGGCAATCGCGAGGGCGACGGCGAGGATGCCGAAGAGGATGGAGCGTTTGCTGGGGGCGTTTCCATCGAAGAACCAGGCGACGGGGAGCATCATGACCGGCAGGGTGGCGAGGACGGCCTGGACCAGGGCGGCGGGATTGGATTCGAGGGCGACCATGAGGGTGAGAACCCCGGCAACGGGACCCAGAAGGGTGGAAAGCGCCAGCCAGCCGAGGGGATGGCCCTGGATGCGGCGGTGGGGGATGAGGTCGGCGGGGCGGTGGTGGATTTTGCTGCCGCGAAGATGCCGGAACCCGAGCCAGAGGAGAACGCAGGCGGCACCGGTGGCGCAGCGGAGCAGGGTGGGCATCCAGGGACCGAGGCGGACACCGGCATCGGCGGCCTGGGCGAATCCGAGGCGGCTGACGGCGGCGGAACAGCCCTGCCCGAGGGTGGCGAGCAGGGCGGCAAGGATGCCGGTGCGGAGTTCGGCGGGGGTGAGATGCTGGCGTTCTTTGGGGGCGACGGCCAGTACGACACAAAGGAGCACGGCGGCGCCGATGGCGAGATCCCGCAGTTCGATGGCGGTGCCCAGGAGAAGCCATTCGACGGCCATGGCGGTGGGGGGCGCGAGGCTGGAGACGGCGAGTACGCCGATCCGGGGGCCCAGCCTGCGGTACACGGCAAAGAGGGCAATGTCCCCGAGGGCGAGGTGCAGAAATCCGGAGAGGGCGAACAGGACCGCGCCGGGGGGCAGACGCAGGACACCGAGGGAGGCGGCGATGCCGGTGAGGATCAGTGAGGCCAGCACCAGCCGCAGGGCGTTGGCCTGGGCGGATCCGAAGTGCCGGGCAATGCGGGAAGAGCCGAACCCGGCAAAGGCCCAGAGAATGGCGGTGAGAAAAGCGAAAATCACAGGGGGGGGCTTTCTTCGAGCAGGCCGTCGCGGCGGAGGAGGGCTTCGGGATCGGGTTCACGGCCGAGAAATTCCCGGAAAAGCTCCATGGGGGGGCGGCTGCCGCCTTTGGAGAGAATGGTTTCGCGGAGGCGGTCGGCGGTGGGACGGTGGAAGAGTCCGTTTTGCTGAAAGATGCTGAAGACATCGGCTTCGAGGACTTCGGCCCATTTGTAGGAATAATAGCCGGCCGCATATCCGCCGGAGAAGATATGCTGGAAGGCGGGGGAGAGGGCGGTGCCGGGCTGGCGGGGGAAGAGGGCGAGATCGGCGATGGCCTCCTGTTCAAAGGCGATGAGGTCGTCGCCGAGGTCCTCCGGATCGGTGGTGTGCCAGGCGAGGTCGAGTTTGCCGAAGGTGATCTGGCGGACGGCCTGGTAGCCTTTCTGGAAGCGCTGCGCGGCCTGAATACGGTCAATAAATTCGGCGGGAATGGGCTCTCCGGTCTGAACATGCCGGGCATGTTCGCGGAGGAATTCGGGGTCAGTGAGCCAGTTTTCGAGGAGTTGGGAGGGCAGTTCGACAAAGTCCCAGAAGACGTTGACGCCGGAAACGCTGCGGAGGGTGCATTCGCTGAGGAGTTCGTGAAGGGCGTGGCCGAATTCGTGGAAGAGGGTGCGGGCCTCGTCGAGGGTGAGCAGGGAGGGGCCGTCGACCGGCGGGGTGAAGTTGGCGACGATGGCGACATCGGGGCGCTGGACCGCACCGTTCCAGAGGCCCTGTCCGAGGAGATCGTTCATCCAGGCTCCGGGGCGTTTGGTGGGGCGGGGGAAGGGATCGATGTAGAGGTGGCCGATGAGATGTCCGTCGCGGCTGTCCTCCACGCGGTAGGTGGTGACATCCTCGCGGTAGAGCGGCAGATCGCTCACCGGAACAAAGCGCAGAGAGAAAAGGCGGTCACAGAGAGCGAAAACCGCGTTGAGTGTCGCGGTATATTCGAAGTAGGGGCGCAGGGCCTCCTGGTCGAGCTGGTAGGCGCATTGTTTGAGCTTTTCGGACCAGTAGGCGTAGTCCCAGGGATGGAGATCGGCTTCGCCGGTGTGCAGTTCTTTCAGGGCCCGGATTTCTTCGAGATCGCGGCGGGCGGCGGGTATGACCTTGGGCAGCATGGTTTCGTAGAAGGCATCGAGGGTCCCGAGGTTTTGGGCCATGCGGCGTTCGAGGGTGTAGGCGGCATGGTGGGGATATCCCAAAAGCCGGGCGCGGCGGTGGCGGAGGGTCAGGAGATCACGGATGACCTCCAGGTTGCTGTTTTCTCCGCGGATGCAGCGCTGCTGATAGGCCAGATACATATCACGTCGGAGGGAGGCCCCGGGGCAGTAGGTCATGAACGCGATAAAACTGGGCATATCCAGGGTGAAGGCCCAGGCACCGGGGCGGTTCTCGTCTTCGGCTTTTTTGCGGGCGGCGGCTTTGGCACTGGCGGGAAGGGGGGCGATCAGGGACTCGTCTTCAATCCAGAGGCGGTAGGCCTGGGTGTCTTTGAGCACGTTTTCGGCAAAGCGGGGGCCGAGGATGCTCAGTTGGTTGTCGATGTCCCGAAGTTCGATTTGCCGGTCGGGTTCCAGGGCGGCACCGTTGCGCTGAAAGGACTGGAGATGGTTTTCCAGAGCGGTGGTTTCTTCAGGGCTGAGTCCGCATTCCCGGCGGCGGTCCCACAGCTCGGCGATGCGGGCGTAGAGATCGGGATTAAAGCGCAAATCGCTCGAGAAGGCGGACAGCAGGGGGGGGATTTCTTTGGAGAGTGCCTGAAGTTCAGGCGTGCCGTCCACATTGAGCAGATGGAAATAGAGAGAGGCGATACGGTCTGCCGCCTCGTCACAGGCTTCGAGGGGCAGGAGGGTGTTTTCCACGGATGCGGGCTCCTGATTTTGAAGAAGCAGGCGGATTTTTTCCCGCGCGGCATCCAGGGCATCCCTGAGAGCGGGGAGAATATCTGCCGCGTTTACGTTCTCAAAGGGTAAAGGATGGTGATGGGTGAACAAAGTGGAGAGGGGGGGGGTGCTCATAGATTTCGTTCTCTATATCTTCACAATCAGGAAGAGTCCAATCACGAACCTACAAAAAAAAGAACTTTCGCTTAACAAATTTCAGGCTCAGTTGTATATTCCCTATATCTTCACTCCCCTGAAAGACCTTAATCATGAATATACAAAAAAGAACCAAGCTTGAACATTATCTCAGCGTTTTCATTTCCGTCATTGTGAATGGCGGTTTGTTTGCGGCCATGCTGATTTACATTACCTTTGACAACAATCAGGATAATGAGCTGCAGCAGACGATGGTCATTGATCCGGTGGATCAGGAAGTCATTGATGAGATTGAGGAGGAAATCGTCGAGGAAGTCACCGACATGCAGGAGATGCAGGACTTCACAGATTTCCAGGACTTTGATATGGAAGTTGATACCGATTTTGAGCCGGATCAGGAGGTGATGGACGCTCCTCCCGATGCGGATATGACTCAGTTGACGGAGTTGCTCTCGGACATTGCCAGTCCGGTGGTCATGTCTGGAATGATGCCGGGGCGGACGGCTCTGATGCGCCAACAGGGGCTGCAACGGTACTCCGGCGGGATGGGGGATCAGACCGAGGCGGCGGTGCAGCGGGCACTACGCTGGCTGCAGTCGGTGCAATTGTCCAATGGTTCCTGGAATAAGGAAGGAACCAGCGGGAACGGGAATGCGGGATACACCGGGTTGGCACTGCTGACGTTCCTGTCCAACGGTCAAACACCGTCATCCGCTGAATTCGGCGAGACGGTGTCGCGGGCGATTCGTTATTTAGTGGAATCCCAGAGTCGTGACGGTTTGATTACCGGCGGTGGCCGGGAGGTGTATTCCCATCCCATGGCCACGTATGCATTGGCGGAGGCGTATACGATGACCGGGAATGTGCTGTTGCGCGAGCCGCTGGAGCGTGCGATTCAGGTCATCATCCGCGGGCAGATGGCGGATGGCGGATTCCCGGGACCCGGCGGTGCTCCCACATACCGCTATGGCGGAGGCGGTCGCAGCGACAACTCGGTGAACGCCTGGCACGTACAGGCGCTGAAAGCCTGTGTCATTGCTGCGGATGTGCATAACATGGAGATTCCGGAGCTGGAATCGACTTTCCAAAAAGCGATGGACGGGATGCTTCGGCTTACCCGAACTCAGGACAACATGCTGGGCTTTGGCTATACGAGTCCGGGATCGCGGGAAATTCTTACGTCCGCAGGTGCCCTTTGTCTGCATTTGGCGGGGCGCGCACGGGCCTCGGAGACCCGGGCATCCTTGAATTTTATCACCCGGCATGGCTCGCCGGAATGGGGGACATCTCCCAATCCACGTGAATACGGCGGAACGATTAACCTCTGGTATTACACGATTCAGGCCTTGTTTCACAACAACCCGGACGGCCGGGCGTTTCAACAGTATAATCGCGGGATGGCCACGGCATTGGTGCAAAACCAGAATCCCGAAGGCTACTGGGAATGTTTAAGTCAGCGGGGGAGCGGTCAGGGACGCGTGTATAACACGACGCTGGCATCTCTGGGACTCATGGTGTACTACCGCTATTTGCCCACAACGCAGGCGGACCGGATTCAGCAACAGCCGGCGGCTGCGCCTCAGACCGGTCCGGTGGATGATGATATCATTACGATCACGCTCTGATTTTCCGCTCGCTTCTCCGGGAATCAGCCGTTAATTCCGGCGCATGAACTTAACCTTATCCAGAGCCCGGGATTTGCTGGGCCGTTTTGCGGACTGTCGTGTGCTCGTTGTCGGAGATCTGATGCTTGACCGCTACGTTCACGGTCAGGTGGACCGGATCAGTCCTGAGGCCCCGGTGCCGGTTGTGAAAGTGCTCCGCGAGCGAAGTGTCCCCGGGGGTGCCTGCAATGTGGCCTTGAATATTCAGGCGCTGGGCGGTCATGCCGAACTCAGCGGAGCCATCGGCACCTGCGGCATGGGGGATGAACTTCTGGGGCATTTGCACCGTGCCGGCGTGGGGACGGAGGGCGTGTATCGCGCCGATGACATTACCACGGTGGTGAAGACCCGTATCCTGGCGGACCGCCAGCAAATGCTGCGGGTGGACCATGAGGCCGCTGATCTGATTGATTTAATGTCGGTTCCTGAATTTGCCTGTCGACTCGACCGGGTGATGGCCAAGGTTCATGGGGTGGTGCTGGAGGACTACGGGAAAGGCGTTTTGCGTCAGTCGGTGGTTTCGCAGGTGCTTGAGCAGGCCCGAGCGCGGGGGGTGCCCTCCGGGTTCGACCCGAAAGACAATCATGAATTGGATGTCCGCGGGGTGACCTTTGCGACACCGAACCGTAAAGAGGCGTTTCATGTTGCGGGCCTCCGGGACCGGACACCGGAAGCGGACCCGCTTCGGGATGTGCATCTCGGGCTGGTCTCTGAACGGCTGCGAGATTTGTGGGCGCCGGAACATCTTGCCATTACGCTGGGACCGCAGGGGATGCTGTTGAAATCCGGGGACGGGGATGCGCAGCATGTTTCCACCCGCGCCCGGGAGGTGTTTGATGTGAGCGGGGCCGGAGACACGGTGATTGCGACGATTCTGATGGCCCTGTGTGTTGGCGCCACGTTCCGGGAAGCGGCGGAGCTGGCCAATGCGGCGGCGGGCATTGTGGTGGCCAAGCTGGGAACGGCGACCACGACGCCGGATGAACTTTTGGCGGCACTTGCGGAGGATCAATGAAGGCTGTTGCGGTGATCCCGGCGCGGTATGGAAGCCAGCGCTTTCCGGGGAAAATGTTGGAGGATCTGGGCGGCAAACCCCTGTTTGTGCGCACGGTGGAGCGGGCCAGACAGGCAAAACGACTTGAGGGTGTTTTGGTGGCCACCGATGATCCCCGCATTGCGGAGGCGGCGGACCGGGAGAGAATTCCCGTTAAAATGACCCGGGCAGATCATCCCTCCGGCACGGACCGGATCGCCGAGGCGGTTGCGGAGCTGGATGCGGAAGTGATTGTCAACGTTCAGGGGGATGAACCGTTTATGGATCCGGCGCTGATTGACCGGCTGGTGGTGCGTATGGAGGAGGAACCGGGCCTGGACATGGCCACGGCCTCCACGCCGATCCGCAAGACAGAAGATCTGAACGCCTCTTCGGTGGTGAAGGTTGTCTGCTCGGATGCAGGCCATGCGCTGTATTTCAGCCGCAGTGTGATCCCATTTTGCCGGGATGTGTCTCCGGAAGCGGTTTTACATCAAGGGGTTTACCAACGGCACCTTGGAATTTACGCCTATCGCCGTTCATTTCTTCTTGAGCTGGTTCGGCATCCCCCGCATGTGCTGGAGGATCTGGAAAAACTGGAGCAACTTCGGGCCCTGGCGCTGGGAGCCAAAATCGCGGTTCTAAAAACGGATCAGCCAGCACCCGGCGTGGACACGCCTGAAGACCTGGCCGTGGCCAGAGACTGGTTTGCGCAACAAGGTTGAGCTGAAAACCTGTTCGTTTTGCCTGCTTATTCATCACGAACTCAAAATCGTTGATGTCAACGTCGCGGGCTTGGCACCTGGAACAAGACGGATAGAGACTTTTCATAGTATTCACCCATCTCTCCCCGTTTTGAAAAGTCTTTTCAAAGGTGGATAGCATGTCGCCCGGATCGCTCGTATTGTTTTTTGCACGTTCATATCCACGTCACCGCCCCGCTTGCCCTGCTCTGTTCACACAAATCTTACTGGACAATACTCGTACATTAGGATTCAGTTCTTGTGGCGGTAGCGCAAAGGTCATTGAACCACCAGCCTCACGCTCCATAACACTCTTGATGCCAACGGCATCACATTCGTCAGCAAGGGGCAACGCCCCTTGAGATCCCAAGCAGAATACCGCGCATCCTGCTGGGATGCCATTCCTCTTCGCACTTAAAGAATACCATCCCTTCAGGATGGGACTAGGGTGAACTTGCCCAGGGGCGGAGCCCCTGGCTGACGAATCTTATCCCGTTGGGATAAAAACCCTTTCAATGTTCACTGTACGACATTCAATTTCTCTCCGCCACCTCTGGCAGCATTGTACTGCCCGTTCTGCACAGTATTTTTCACCTCCGTGTTAATCAAACCGCAGTTCTCGCTGAGAAAAGTTACCCTTGAGCGGTAGAGACGATGACGCAAAGGAAAGCAAGCTATTGCCCAGTAGGATTTATGTATAAAGGGCAGGGCAAGCGGGGTGGCGGGCTCGTCACTGTAATGATGCTGAGATCTTGTTTCTTGACGCATTTGAATTTGCGATAGATTTTGGGTGAAATCCCGGGCAAATTGATGTTTTATATTAAGTTCTTTACATTTGAAGCGAAATTAGTACCCATGTTAATGAATAATTAGCTCAATAGAATCAAGGATTGAAATATGAAGCTAGAACATAGAACAAAGTTGGAGCATTATTTAAGTGTCGGTATATCCATATTGGCGAATTTTGGTTTGTTTTCAGCCATGCTTATCTACATTACCTTTGACAACAATCAGGATAATGAGCTGCAGCAAACAATGGTGATTGATCCGGTGGAGCAGGAACTCATCGAGGAGTTGGAGGAGGAAATTGTTGAAGAAGTGACTGAGATGCAGGAAATGCAGGATTTCACGGATTTCCAAGATATTGATATTGAGATTTCCACAGACTTTGAGCCGGATCAGGAGGTTGTGGATGCGCCGCCGGATGCGGACATTACCGAATTAACTGCATTGCTTTCGGATATTGCCAGCCCGGTGCTGATGAATGATTTGATGCCCGGCCGAACGGCTGCCGGCAGAGCCAGGGCCTTGCGTGAGCACGGAGGAAGTGCTCAGACAGAAGCGGCTGTTCGACGTGCACTGCGCTGGCTGAAGGATAATCAGGAGTCTGACGGGTCATGGCGAGGGCGCGGTGGAGCGAACAGCCACACAGGAATGACCGGCCTGGCGATTTTAACGTTTTTGGCGCATGGAGAGACCATGAGTTCCGCCGAATTCGGAGGAACGGTCTCCGCAGGGTTACGCTTTTTGGTCGAAAGAGCCCAACAGGAGGATGGGACGTTCCGCTATGTTGACCAAGCAGCCAATCGTGGTGGAGTGTATGCGCACGCGATTGCAACCTATGCGTTAACTGAAGCTTACGGGATGACCCGGAATCAGTTGTTGGAGGAGCCGGTGAAGAAGGCTCTTCGCGTCATCATCAACGGTCAGAGATCTGACGGGGGATTTGATTACAGTTATGCCCTGCACGGGGGAGAGAGGGACCGGTGTACTTCTGTTGCCGGTTGGCAGATTCAGGCCATGAAAGCGGCGGAAATTGCACAGATCGGTCTTCCGGAGCTGCCGAGTGCCCTGTCTCTTTCTCTTCGGGGCATGAAAATGAATCAGCGGGAGGATCACCGGTTTATTTATGCATCCGGCAGATCGGGGGGGCGCATCAGTAACCGGAATATTATGACCGCGATCGGTACCCTGTGCCTGCAAATTCTCGGGGAGGCCCGCTCGCGGGAAGTGCGCGGTGCCATGGGGATATTGGCAGAGCTGACTCCGGAGGATTTCCATCCGGAGATGGAACCTGTGTATGCCTGGTATTATGCGACGCAGGCGTATTTTCATCAAGGCGGCTCTGTTTGGAACCGCTGGAATCGTTTGTTTGCACCGATGGCCGTAAATGCTCAGGAGCCCGACGGTCGTTGGGAATGGGATTTGGGTCGAAGCGACAACTATGGGCCGGTTTATCACACAACCCTTACTGCGTTGAGTCTGATGGTCTATTATCGGTATCTGCCCACCATGCAGACCGAGTTAATTCAGCAGCGTCCTGAGCGTTCACCGGCACCACTGGAAGAGGATGATATCATTACCATCACTCTTTGAACACTGTACACCATTCTGCTTGCCTCGTTTAGAATCCTGTTTAAGGTGGGGCGCATGGCCAAAAGCAAAGCATCCTCCATATCAGATCCTCCCCGCCGGACCGGCAGACGGGAGATTATTGGTCTGGGGTTATTGGCGTTTTCGGTCCTGCTCGGCTTAAGTCTGCTTTCTTTCCGTCCGCATGATATCTCCGTGATTCAGAGCCCTCCGAATCAGCCGACGGCGAATATCATTGGTCTGGCCGGGGCCTGGTCGGCCTACGTATTGTTTGTCTTGCTGGGTCTGGCGGCCTACGTGCTTCCGGTGGTGCTGGCGACGCAGGGGGTGTTGTGTCTGGCGGGGGATGAGCATGTGCCGGGCTTAAAGCTGGGCCATAAACTCGGCTGGATGGGGCTTTTGCTTCTGTGCGCGGCCTGTCTGCTAGAGCTGATTCATGCGCCGGTGAGCCGAATGGCCTCAGATCTGAACCTGGCCTTCGCCGGCGGCGCGGTCGGGCATTTGCTGGGTTCACGGGTTTTGATCCGGCTGATGGGGGAAATTGGCACCGGCATTCTCATCGCGTTTCTGGTGCTGATTGCGGCGGTTTGCCTGTTTGATTTTGAAATTGCCCCGTTTTTCCGGGATCCGAAAGGAACCCTGGGGCCTCTTTGGCAAAAACTGTTGTTGATGCTGTCGCCCGGCGCGAGTGAAGACGAGGAGGCCGGGCGTTCACCGCCGGTTGAAAAACCGGCCCGGCGCCCCAAACGGAAAAAGGCGGAGCCGGTGCCGGAGCCTGACCCCCTGGCGGACCCTCTGTTCCCGGAGCCGGCAGCCCCGCTGGACTGGGACGAGCCCGAGCCTAAAGCCCTGCCGTCCGAGCCGCCAGCCGCAGTTGAACCGCCCGCGCCCAAGGAAGAACCTTCGATCTTCAAACGGTCTGCCGGAACTTCCCCGAAAACCAAATCCCCTGCTCCCGTGGCGGACGATCCGGGCGAGACGTTTGAGGCGGATGTCGATTCAGGCACCGGTCAGGTCTGGAAGCTTCCCCCGATTTCGTTCCTGCAGGAAGTCACCGGAGGCGTGGCCCCGGACGCGGCCCGGGACGAATATTTGCGGCAACTGCTGGAGCGGACTCTGAAAGAATTCGGCGTGGAGGCCACAATCACGGAAGTCAACCGGGGACCGGTAGTGACCAGTTTCGAGGTCCTGCCTGCGGCCGGAGTCCGGGTGGAGAAAATTGCCGGCCTGAGCAATAATCTGGCTTTGGCACTGAAGGCCGAATCCATCCGCGTGCAGGCCCCGATTCCCGGGAAGGGAGTGGTCGGGATCGAGGTGCCGAACAGTAAAACCTCCGTGGTGTTTGCCCGTCAGATCATCGGCGGTCCGGAATGGGAGAAGTCGAAAGACTGGCGTCGGGGCAAGATTGCCCTGCCACTCTGTCTGGGCGTGGATGTGAGCGGCAACACTCTGGTCGGCGATTTGGCGGATATGCCGCATTTACTGATTGCCGGGGCGACGGGCTCCGGGAAGTCGGTGTGTATGAACTCACTGCTGGCGGGGCTGCTGATGTCGCGGACCCCGGATCAGCTCCGGCTGATTCTGGTGGACCCGAAAATTGTCGAATTCACGGCCTACCGCGATCTGCCGCATCTGGTGGTTCCGGTGATCACCGACCCCAAAAAGGTGGGGCTGGGGCTGCGCTGGGCGATCACAGAGATGGAAAAACGTTACAAGCTGTTTGCCAAAGTCGGGGTGCGCAATATTCGCGGCTACAACACCCGGGTGGTGGCCAAACAGGGGGATTTGTTCGGGGTGGATGACGAACCGAAAGAAAAGCACCCGGAAACGCTTCCTTACATCGTGGTGGTGATCGATGAGCTGGCGGACCTGATGATGGTGGCCCAGGCGGAAATTGAAAACTACATCGCGCGGCTCGCCCAGCTGTCGCGTGCGGTGGGGATTCACATGATTCTGGCGACCCAGCGTCCCTCGGTCAACGTCATTACCGGCACGATTAAAGCCAACTTTCCCTCTCGCATTGCCTTTCAGGTGGCGCAGAAGACCGACAGCCGCACGATTCTGGACGCGATCGGTGCCGACAAACTGCTCGGCAAGGGAGATATGCTCTTTTTGGCCCCCAGCAGCGCCAAGCTGCAGCGCGCGCAGGGGGCCTGGACTTCGGATGAGGAAATTACAAAAATCGTGGACTTCATCAAAGCGCAGGGTACGCCCGATTATGAAAATAAAGTGACGGAAAAACTGACCAGTTCCGCGCCGGAACTGCCTGCACAGGATGAGGATGACGATTTAATTGAGCAGGCCGTTGAGGTGATCCGTCAACCCCGCCGGGCCTCCACGAGTTCGCTCCAGCGGCGCCTGCGTATTGGGTACAACCGCGCCGCGCGGCTGATGGATCAATTGGAGGAAAAAGGGGTGATCGGTCCGCCGCAGGGGAGCGATCCCCGCGAAATTCTGATTGATTTGGACGGGGAGGTCCCCCAGAATGACTCGGATCTTGAGACTCAACCGGATGTGGACAGCTGATTATGGAAACGCTAGGAACAAAATTACGGATTGCGCGTGAGGCGAAAGGGCTTTCGGTCTCTCAACTGGGGGAGCTGACTCGCATCAAATCGCAACAGATTGAGGGGATGGAGCGGGACGATTTTTCGAAAATTCCCGCGCCGATGTATGTAAAGGGATTCATCAAATTGTGTGCCCAGGCGCTTGAGATGGAGTCCGGGCCGCTTTTGGCTTTGTATGAGCAGCAGATGAATGAAACCCGGCCGAGCAAGCCGACCGTTCGGGAAACAAAGGTCCTGCGTCCCGCGCCGGTGCCGGATCCGGAGCCGGAGAAAGTGCCGGAGCCGGGCGAACTGCGCCGCCGTGCGGGGAGTCTGCGTCCTTCGGGTTCCATCGACACCCCCGGTCCGGCGGGGCCGCCGCTTTCCGAACGGCTGGCCGCGCTTCGGAAGAAACTGCCGCCCCTGCCGGAGATCCGCTTCACGCTTCCCGAAACCTTTTGGCACCGCGAAGCCCCGGCTGCGGGCGCGGTGTTGCTTGTGGTGGTGCTGCTGTTTACAGGTGTCCGCTCCTGTACCCGGGCCGACCGTTCTCCGCTTCTGGATGAAGCGGGCACCCTCCGGCTGCGCCAGCCCTATTTACTTGAACCCTCCCCCCTGCGTTTCCCGGTCCCGGAGCCCGACGAATGAATTTACCCAATAAACTTACCTGCAGCCGCTTCGTTTTCGCCGCCGCCCTGATGGTGGTTCTTCAGTTTGATTTTCCGTTTTCCAAGACCCTGGCCCTGCTGCTGTTCTCAGTGGCCAGTCTCACGGATGCGCTCGACGGTCATCTGGCCCGGACAAAATATGGTGTGACGGCTTTCGGCAAACTCATGGATCCGCTCGCCGACAAGGTGCTGGTCACCGTGGCACTGGTGGGCTTTGTGGGCATGACCACCCGCTATTATCTGCCCGGCCGTCCGCTGGTGCCGGCGTTTCTGGTAGTGATTATTCTGGTGCGCGAGTTTATGGTCACCGGTCTGCGCCTGCTCGCCGTGGAACAGGGCAAAGTCATTGCGGCCGGTAAACTGGGTAAATGGAAAACAGTTTTGCAAATCACCGCGATTGTGATTACCCTTCTGGGACTGGTGGTGATGCGGGACTTTATGCGGAACAGCGAGGAGGTGACCGTCAAGCATGTCGAGTTCACCGTCCGCTGGCTGGTTTGGTTTTTCATGACCCTGGCCGCGATTCTGACCGTTTTGTCCGGATGGGAATATTTCAGAGACAATCAACAGCTTTTAGACGGAGACACTCTATGATGAGACCTTTACTTCTGTTTGTTTTTTTTATCGGGATCCCGTTTGTACCCGCCGGGTCGACGGAAGCGGCGGATGCTCCACCGCCCCCGGAAACGGTCTCCGCAGCGGAGGCGGCGGTCGGCACTCTGTCGGATCCGGTGCGGGAGGTTCCGGCGGATCAGCTCCGTCTGGATCATATTCTCGAAAGCGGCGGGGTTTTGGTGATTGTCCTGGCCGCCATGTCCGTGGTGGCCGCCGCGCTTATCCTCTATTTCTTTTTCACCCTGAACGCTTCCCGGGTGATGCCTTCGGCCTTTTTGCGGGATGTGGAGGTGATGCTGGAGCAGGGGCGTTTCGAGGAGGCGCTGGCACTGTGCGAACGCAACCGCTCCCCGGCGGCGCGGATTGTTCAATCCGCAGTCCAGTATGTGGAGCGGGTGGGGGAGCCGGACCCGGATCTGCTGCGTCAGCTGGTGGAGGGGGAGGGCATCCGCCAGGCCGGCCGGCTTCAGGCGCAAATTTCGTATTTAATGGATATTGGCGTGATCGCGCCCATGGTCGGCCTGCTTGGCACCGTCATGGGGATGCTGACTTCGTTCAGCGCGGTGGCACTGGATATTCATAAAGCGCGGCCCATGGAGCTGGCCAATGGCGTGTCCCAGGCACTGGTCACCACCGCCGCCGGCC
>PXDP01000502.1 GCA_003565035.1 PVC group bacterium
GCGCCGCATTCGTCACGCGGCACTGCTGGAGGCCCCCACTGCGTTTGGAACCGATCCGGACTGGGAACTCAGCAAAACCACCGCCTATTATCATCGGTTCCTGCTGCGGATTCAGGCCCGGCGCCGAGAGGAAATTCTGGGTCTTTGGTTTGAAGACGCTCTTATCGGCATGAACGGACTCGGACAGCGGGTACAGGACCGCCACACCTACGCGCTGATCTACAGCATGTTTATTCTGCCGGAATTCCGGAACCTGGGTTATGGAACCGACCTCCTGCATCACAGCTGTCACCACGCCGCCAAGGCCTGGAAAGTGGACACCTGCCGCATCACCGTCGAAACCGGCAACCAGGCCGCAAGACGGCTTTACGAATCCAGAGGCTTTGAGTATCTGTTCCGCGAAAAAAAAGCCTTTAGTCTCCAGGGAATCGACTACGATGTCGATCATCTTGAAAAAAGACTCTCCCCGCATTCATCCTTCGTCACTCAAAGCACGCCAGAAGCCTAATCAATCTCCACCAAGACCTTGTCTTCCTCCACTTTGACCGGATACGATTCGATGGGTTTAACTGCCGGAAGGCTGAGGTGCTTGCCGGTGCGCACATCAAAACAGGCACCGTGCAGCGGACACATCAGCTCATAGTCCTCCAAATCGCCGTTAATCAACGAGACTTTCTGATGACTGCACCACACTTCGACGGCATAAAATTTACCGTCGTCGTGCTTGAAGAGTGCAATCTGAATTTCTTCACTCAACTCACAGTACTTCCGGTCAGTGCCTTCAAAATCCGAGAGGGATGCGGCTTCAACCCAGGCCATCTCAGGACACCTTTCCCGGATTCAGTTTTTCCTCAATCACTTCGTGCATACGGTCACGCATGGTTTCAAACGGCACCCGTTCAATGACTTCCTCAAAGAAACCCAGCACCAGCATCCGCCGCGCTTCCGGTTCGGGAATCCCGCGGGAACGCAGATAATAAAGCTGTTCAGGATCCAGATTGCCCATGGTGGCCCCGTGACTGCAGGCCAGCTCATCCGCATCAATAATCAGTCCCGGCAGCGAGTCAGCCCTCGCGCCCTGATCCAGCACCAGATTGTTGTTGGTTTGATACGAGTCCACGCCGACACAATTTTTCAGCGCCCGGATAATCCCCTGATAGACCGAATAGCCTTTGTCCTTCACCGCGCCTTTGTAGAGCATGTTGGAATACGTGTTCGGTGCAGAGTGAAACTGAAGCGTCTTCTGATCGAAATGCTGCGATTCATTGGCAAAAAACAGCCCGCCGAGATACGCATTGGCATTGGGTTCGCACACGTCGCAGCCCACCGTCATTTTACTGACTTTCCCCCCCAGGGTCATACTGAAAAGATCCACTTTGGCATCCCGCTTAATGCGGGCCCAGTCCTCGCCGATGTGAATGCCGTGTGAACCCCAGTCCTGCAGGGACACGAGCTTCACGTCCGCATTCGGGGCCAAATGGAACTCCCGGGCACTGATGCAGAGGGTCGACACCCCGTCCGGCGAGGTGAACTGTTCCGCCAGAGCAAACGATGCGCCGGTTTCGGCGGTCACCAGCAGACGCGGCAGCAGGGCCGAGCCTTCGCGGTCGTTGTGATAGCGCAGCAGAATACCCCGCTCCAGGGTGGCGTTTTTGGCCACATGAATATGAAACCCTACGTTCCAAAAGGCGCTGTTCAGTTCGAAAAACTTACGGGGTTCTTCCGATTCGATCGCCGTCCCGAGGGCCTGTTCGACCTCAGTGGTGTGATCCAGGGCGGCCTGCTGCAGGGTCTGTACCCGCACCTTGCCGGTGGCGGTCACATCCTCGCGGTCCTCTATGGCAATGCCTTCAGGGGTGACCGAAATGACCACGTCGTAGTGCTCATCCACCGACTGGGCGTTGTATGCCAGTGTTTCATGGGGAATGTCCAGGCGGGTGAATGATCCGAACTTGAACTTCTTCGGATCCATCCGGCGGTATTCTTCATGGAACGCCTCCGGATTCTGAATTTTGGTGTAGGCCTCGTACGCGGCCGTGCGCTTGGCCTGCAGCAGGGCCGGTTCGCCTTTGCGGGCCACATCGAGGACGTTTTCATCAAAACCGGGCAGGATTGCCGGTTCCTTTGCGGGGGGTAATGCTAAAGTGGGCATAAAAATAGTTCCTTTCGGTCAGCCGATACTGCCTTCAAGTTTGATTTCCAGAAGCTTGATGGCCTCCACGGAGAATTCGAGCGGGAGCTGTTTGAAGACGTCTTTACAGAATCCGCGCACCACCAGTGAGGCGGCATCCTCTTCGGCAATGCCGCGGCTGCGCAGATAAAAGAGCTGATCTTCACTGATCGACGAGGTGGTGGCCTCATGGGCCAACACCGCCGTGGCATCCTCCGACTCAATGTACGGGAAGGTGTTGGCGCTGCATTCACGCCCGATCAGCAGTGAATCACAGGCACTGTGATTCCGTGCGTTGAGCGCTCCCGGCATCACCTGCACCAGTCCGCGGTAATTGTTGCTGGACCGGTCCGCGGAAATCCCCTTGGACACAATCGTGCTGCTGGTGTTTTTGCCGACATGAATCATCTTCGTGCCGGTGTCCGCCTGCATCCGCTTGTTGGTCAGCGCGACGCTGTAAAATTCACCGGAGGAGTAGTCCCCCTCCATGACCACACTGGGATACTTCCAGGTGATGGCCGCGCCGACCTCCACCTGCGTCCAGGAGATTTTACTGTGATGGCCGCGGCAGTGACCTCGCTTGGTGACAAAGTTGTAAATCCCGCCTTTGCCGTCCTCGTCGCCGGCGTACCAGTTCTGAACCGTCGAGTATTTCACTTCGGCATTGTTCAGGGCCACGATTTCCACCACGGCGGCATGGAGCTGATTGCTGTCGCGCGCCGGGGCGGTGCAGCCTTCCAGATAGGAGCAGTACGCATCGTCCTCGCAGACAATCAGCGTGCGCTCAAACTGACCCGTGTCCGCCGCGTTAATGCGGAAGTAAGTGGACAGCTCAATCGGACAGCGGACACCCTTGGGAATAAAGCAGAAGGATCCGTCGGTGACCACCGCCGAATTCAGCGCCGCGAAGAAGTTGTCCCCCGGCGGCACCACCGTACCCAAATACTGCTGTACCAATTCGGGATGCTTTTTGATCGCTTCGGAGATGCTGCAGAAAATGATGCCTTCTTTTTCCAGCAGTTCCGTGTGGGTGGTGCCCACCGAAACCGAATCGAAGACCACATCCATGGCCACCCCGGCCAGCGCCTCGCGCTCATTCATGGGAATGCCCAGACGTTCAAAAGTCTTCAGCAGCTCCGGGTCCATCGCCTCCCCTTCCGCCTGTTTCTTGGGGGCGGAGAAGTAATGAATATTCTGATAATCAATTTCCGGATAATCCAGATAGGCCCAGCGGGGCTCGTTCATTTTCAGCCAGCGCTTGTAGGCTTTCAGGCGCCAGTTCAGCATCCATTCCGGCTCTTCTTTTTTCGCCGAAATCATGCGGACCACATCTTCGCTCAGGCCCTTGGGAATGGTTTCCTGCTCAATGTCGGTGTAAAAACCGTATTTGTATTCCTGCGCCAGTTTACTGTCGGTGTCAAATTCAGGCATATCATGCCTCCTTGAAATAAAGTTAAACGGTTGCGGAAGCCTGGTCACGCACCCAGTCGTAACCTTTTTCTTCCAGTTCTTTCACCAGGTCCGGTCCACCGGACATCACCACGCGACCCTCCATGAGGATATGCAGGTGATCCGGGGCGATGTAGGTCAGAATCCGCTCGTAATGCGTGATGACCAGCAGCCCCATATTCTCGTTTTTGAGTTTGTTGACCC
>PXDP01000524.1 GCA_003565035.1 PVC group bacterium
CAAACCGAAATTTCAGGCGGACCACGCCTGCCGCTTTATCGAGGAAAACAAAGGCCGGCCCTGGATGATGACGGTGAGTATGCTGGAGCCGCATATGCCCTTTTTCGGCTGCCGCGACGGGCAGTACGATCCGGAAACGGTGCCGATGTTCTCCAATTTTGATCACATCCCGGGCGATGATCCGGCGGAGGGTCCGGTGCCGGAGCATGTGATGAAGCGCTGGCGCCGCTGGCGGGACAAAGGCTATGAACACCTGGATTTGAGTACCGAGGCGGGATGGCGTCAGATGACGGCCCAGTATCTTGGGCTCTGTTCCCTGATCGACACGCATATGGGACGTATTCTGGACACGCTGCGTCAAACCGGTCAGGAGGAGGACACGCTGGTGGTGTTTACCAGTGACCACGGGGAAATGATGGGCAGTCACCGTCAGTTGGGCAAGCGTTTTCTCTATGGGGAGTCCAGTGGCATTCCGCTGATGATCCGTTTGCCGGGTCAGAAGCGCCGGGTGCGGCTGAGCGGTCCGATGAGTCAGATCGATCTGTTTCCCACGCTGCTGGAGCTGCTGGGGCAGCCGGTTCCCGAGGGGCTGCATGGCCGCTCGCTGGCGCCCTGCCTGCGGGAGGCGGTGGGGTCTGGAAAACCGGAGGCCGCTCTGGCGGGTCACGCGTCGGACTGCGTGATTGTGGAGCAGCATTTTTCCCGGTCGATCCGGTCTCCGGATGGCTGGCGGTATTCGATGTATGCGCCCACCGGGGAGTGGGAGCTGTTTGATCTCAACACGGATCCCGGCGAGCGGATCAATCTCGCAAAAGATGCCGCGCATCTGGACCGCGCCCGGGCACTGCATGGGCAAATCCGCGACTGGCAGCAACGCACGGACGATCCGCTCGACCTGCCTGAACCCGCTTTGTAACTTCAGATTAGAAAAACCATATCCCATGAATTCATTCACATTCGCTTTTCATTACACCCGGAAATTCTTCACCCTGCTGACGGGGTTGACCCTGACCTTTGCCCAGGGCGACTGGACTCATCGGACCGCGCACAACTTCGCGCTGCCCCTGTCCGATGAGGTTCAGCTTGCGGATCAGGTGCAGTTGATTCGTCCCGCCTGGGAATATACGATCCACACCGGCGTTGGCAAATCCGGCTCCGGCACCGCCATCGGGATTTTGGAGCAGGGCTTTGAACCGACCTTTGGTGAAACTGCGTCCACGATTGTCGCGGACGGGGTGTATCTGGTCTCCTGGTCCGAGGCGACGGGCGAGGTGATTGCCCGTCCTGAATCCATCACCGACCGCTATTACCGGGGCGAAGAGAATTATGAGGCTCTGGCGGAGACCTATTTCCGTATCGACGCCAACTGGAATACGATTGCGCTGGACGCGGCCACGGGCGAGAAGCTCTGGCAGGTTTCCGAGCCTTCCGCCTCCCTGAATTTTGTCAGCAGCAAACGCGGGCACAATGGCATTGATCCCGCCGCCGGGAACGGGCTGTACGTGACCACGACCATTACCGGACGGATTTTTGCCTATGACCTCCGCACCGGGGAAAAGCGCTGGGAGAGCCATGTGGGCGAATGGCATGAGCGCACGGAAGCGTTCAAAGCGGAAGCGCTGGCGGAGCGCAGGATTCCGGGGGTGGGCGATGATCCCTTCGGCTACATTCGCCCCGGCCTGGTGACGGTGGATGATCTGGTGATTGTCCCTGATTTACGCGGCGGGCTGATCGGGTTGACGCTGGCGGACGGACAGGAACAGTGGCGGATTGAGGAGGATGTGAACAACCGTCAGGGGGCGCCGCGGCTTTGGTCGCATGAGGGCCGCACGTATCTGCTCACGCATCAGAACCGCGGGGAGAATGCGGTGGTTCTGATTGATCCGCGTGAGGGGTCGATTGTCTGGAAAGAAGAGACCGGATACAATCCCGGGGATCTCATCGTGGGGGAGGGGATGGTGATGCTCAATCCCTCCAGCAACCGCCGCAATCCGGCGCTGCTGGCCGCCTACCGCATTACGCTGGAGGGGTTGGAGGCGCAATGGCGTTTTCCGGATGAGGACCGCAACCGGGTGCCGGTGCGGCCGGACCGGGGGGCGGAGCGCAAAGGGGTGATTGACGACGGACGGCTGTACATGGCCATCGGCCAGCCCCACCGCGACCGGCACATGGCGGTGTTTGATCTGGCCACCGGGGCGGAACTGTACCGGAATGAAGCGCACCGCATCAGCAACAACGTCGGCCTGCCGGTGAGCATGGGCGACAAGGTTTACTGGCAGGTGGATTCGGCGCACTCGGGAGAGTCGGGAATCTACGTGTATCAGAAACATGAGGACGGCCGGGTGACGTATCTGGGCGAAGTGAATTACCGCTCGCTGGGGGTCCACTTTCTCATTGATTATGAGTACACGATTGAGACCCCCTGGGTGGAGGGCTTTCTGTTTCTCCGCGGCCGCACCAATCTCATGGCGGTCAATTTGCGGGAGCCGGTGGTGCCGCCGGCGCAGGTGCAGCTCGAAGGGGCCTGGGCGGGGTATATTCATCCGGTCGCGGCCGTGTGGGTCGCCAATACGGACCGGGAGATTGAACTCGGACGCGTGGAGGTGCCGATCCGCCGGGAGCTGGGGGTGGTGGGGACTACCGCCCGCCGTATTGATGTCTGGGACCGCTTTGACTTTGAGGAGCCGCTGAAACTTGGCGGGGCCTGGGAAAGCACCGCCACCCTCAGCATGGCCGCCTTTTCCTGGCCGGCAACGATTGAGATGGAAGAAGCGGAAGGCGATGTCTGGCGCGGCACCTGGACCCGCAGCTTTCCCGGCTGGGAGGAGACGCTGGTCCTTGACGGAACGCTGCACGAAAGCAGCGAGGGCGGATATCCCCGCCGCGGCTGGCCGACCGGCTGGCTGGAGCATCAGCCGGTTACCTTCTTCAGCGATCTGGAGGAGGGGCAGGAGCGGGTCTTTCTGCAGCTGCACGGTGCCCTTCTGCTGCCGGACGGCGGGCGGCGCAATGTGACGGTCTGTCTGGATCACGACGGCGAAAAGGTCGTCAGTGCCGTGGCCGGCGGATTTTCATTTAACCAGTCCTACCACGAAGTGGATGCGTCCGGACTGACGGTCACCCCGGAAGGCATTACCGGCACGGCCTATGTGATTCTCAACGGCGATCTCTGGATGCGGGACACCGACTGGCAAAACGGCGGGTCCCTTTTGGGGCTGCTGACCCTGAACACCACGTTCGGAGACCGGAACGCGGAGGGAATCCATCCCGTGTCCGGCGACTGGAAACTCGAATGGGGCCTTTCCGGCGACCGGAGCGGTCCCATCCGTGCAACTTTAAGCAAATAACCACATGACCCCCTCGGAATAGAACAGAAACAACGACAGGAAAATACTATGAAATCCAAACGAAAAACAAGCCTCATCCGTGCCTGCCTGGGCGCATTCACCTTTGCCGCCGTCGCGCAGGCCGGTGACTGGACCTACCGTACGGCCTTCAACTATGTGCGTCCCCTGGAAGAGGGCGTGCAACTGACCCCGTACGGCCATATGGTGCGTCCGCTCTGGTCCTATGAGATCCATACCGGAAACAACAGCACCAGCGCCGGCCCCATGATGCACATTCTGCAACAGGGGTTTGAGCCCACCTACGGCGAAACTGCCGCTGCCGTGGTGGTGGACGGGGTGTACATTCTCTCCTGGTCGGAGGCCACCGGCGATGTGATTGCCCGTCAGGAATCCCTGACCGACCGCTATCACGGAAGCGATTCGAGCTATAAAGCGCTCAAAGACACCGCCTACCGCATCG
>PXDP01000315.1 GCA_003565035.1 PVC group bacterium
ACTCTATCATTTTGATCCGGGTTCAGCATATATCTTTATTGTTGCGGTCATGCATCTCCGTAGAAAACCGGGATACTGGAAAAATAGAATTGACGAATAAGCTTAAACAACAGAATTAACTATCTCTTAACTAAACCGCATATTCAATGAACTTCGCTTGCTCGTTTTTAATGTTTACCACTTTGTCATTTTTATTTGTGGCCGTCCCTTTATTTGCCCAGATCGACCGCGAAGTTGGCGAGTCGTTTGCTACCCGTTCCGAAATTATTGGTCAGCGCGGCATGGTGGCTACCAGCCAGCCCCTGGCTACCCAGGTTGGTCTTGACGTACTAAGACGCGGTGGCAACGCGATTGATGCGGCAATTGCAGCCAATGCTGCTGTTGGATTGATGGAGCCAACCGGAAACGGCATTGGCGGCGACCTGTTCGCCATTATCTGGCATGCAGAAAACGAACAGCTTTACGCTATCAATGCAAGTGGACGATCACCCCGGAACCTCTCTTATGATGAGCTGATGAGTATTTTGAATGAACAGGGAGATGATGCGATTCCGCCCTACGATCTGCTGTCTGTCTCTGTTCCGGGTGCAGTTGACGGCTGGTTCGAGCTTCACGATAAATTTGGATCATTACCCATGGCAGATATTCTTGCCGAACCCATTTACTACGCCGAAGAGGGTTTCCCGGTGAGTGAAGTCATTTCGATGTACTGGCAACGGGCAGCGGGATTTCTGAGTGATCAGCCCGGTGCATTTAAAGAAACGTTTACGATTGACGGCCGCGGACCTGAAAAGGGTGAAATATTCAAAAATCCGGATCTCGGGAACACTTTCCGCCTGCTTGCCGAACAGGGACGCGACGCCTTCTATCGCGGTCAAATTGCCGAAAAAATCGATGCATGGATGCGTGAAAACAGCGGATACCTGCGCTACGAAGATTTTGACAAGCACACTTCGGAATGGATCGATCCGGTTAGCGTGAATTACCGCGGGTACGATATCTACCAGATTGGCGGCAACAACCAGGGAACCGCCGTGCTGCAGATGCTCAATATTCTTGAGGGATATGACCTGGCATCCAAAGGTTTTGGTTCCGCTGAAGTGCTTCACCTGATGACAGAAGCCAAAAAGCTGGCTTATGAAGATCGCGCTAAACATTACTCGGATTCCGATTTCTACAATCAGCCCACAGATCACCTGCTTTCTAAGGAGTACGCTGCCGAACGGCGTGAACTGATCGGTGACCGGGCTATGCGCGGCGTTCAGAGCGGTGTAGATGTGATGGAAGACGGTGATACAATCTATCTTACAACCGCTGATAAAGACGGTAATATGGTTTCACTGATCCAGAGTAATTTTCGCGGAATGGGAACCGGTTTTGTGGTTCCGGGAACCGGATTCAGCTTTCAAAACCGCGGCGAACTCTTTTCGCTCGATCCGGATCACCCCAATGTGTATGAGCCCGGCAAACAGCCTTTTCACACCATTATTCCCGGCTTTGCAATGAAAGACGGCAAACCGTGGTTCAGCTTCGGAAACATGGGCGGTGCTTACCAGCCGGTGGGACACGTCAGTATCATCACCAATGTGATCGATTTTGGAATGAATATCCAGGAAGCGGGCGATGCATTCCGCTGGATGCACAACGGCTCAACAGAACCAACAGATGGCCTCGAAGATTACATGGAGGGAACCGGTACACTGCATATAGAGTCCGGAGTAAGTTATGATGTGGTTCGAGCACTAAGAGCCAAAGGGCACACTGTACGAATAGGCGAAAGCTTTTTCGGCCGGTATCAGGGAATTATGTACGACCATCAAAAAGGCGTTTATTACGGTGCGAGTGAATCGCGGTTTGATGGGCAGGCAGCAGGATATTAGCAGGTCACAAGGTGCAGGGTGCAGGGTTCAAGTCTTTTTGATGAAATAGTCTGAGGCTTGGATTGGCCTGTTTTATGACTTCATAGATTCCCGAAAAAAGCGGATAAATCCGCAATCCTATCTAAAACCGTTAAAATTTGAAATCTTAGATTCATTTATCTATTCTGTTTACAGATTTTCAGCTCAGCAGTTGTGAGTCTGTTACAATATAATTCACCAACCTGTTGATTGTTTTTCATATTGGAGAGCGGTAGTTGTATCAAATGAAAGATGCAGGAATAGTTTTTGGACAAAACCTTTCTGTAAATAAGTGTTCAGTCCTTATAAACCACAAAAATTCAAATTCATATCTTTCATGAAGATACTATTACAAATTTCTTTATCTCTTCTGCTATCCTTTTCTATTATCCCGCAGCTACTGCTGGCACAAAATTTCCAACTTGCTGAAAATGGTGTAACCATTATTTGCACAGATGCAGAGGTTGGCGAAACCGGTGAAATAAACGGAATTACCTACACCAAACGAAGCCGTAATCAAATAACACCGGGAAATGCACCAACCACCTGTACAAGCGGAATTACAATTATGCAGTCTTTATTTAATAACTCTGCCTTTAATGGGGATATCAGCCATTGGGATGTAAGCAGTGTGACAAATATGAGAGGGATGTTTCGGCATTCCAATTTCAACCAACCCATCAGCCATTGGGATGTGAGCAGCGTGACAAGTATGGTGGGTATGTTTTTTGATTCCAATTTCAACCAACCGATCGACAATTGGGATGTAAGCAGTGTGACGGATATGGAATGGATGTTTCAAGAATCCAGTTTCAACCAGCCGATCGATATTTGGGATGTGAGTAGTGTGACAAATATGAGAGATATGTTTTCCGGATCTAATTTCAATCAGCCGATCGGCAATTGGGATGTAAGTAGTGTGACAAATATGGGGGGTATGTTTGAGTCTTCCATTTTCAACCAGCCGATAAATGATTGGGATGTGAGCAGTGTGACACAAATGGGGGGTATGTTTGCGTTTTCCATTTTCAACCAGCCGATCGGCAATTGGGATGTAAGCAGTGTGACACGAATGGGGGGTATGTTTGCGTTTTCCATTTTCAATCAATCGATCGGCAATTGGGATGTAAGCAGTGTGACTATTATGTCTGAGATGTTTCGGCATTCCAATTTCAACCTGCCAATTGGCAATTGGGATGTAAGCAGTGTGACACAAATGGGGGGTATGTTTGCGTTTTCCATTTTCAATCAACCGATCGGCAATTGGGATGTGAGCAGTGTGATATCTATGAATTCGATGTTTTTCAATTCCGATTTCAACCAACCGATCGGCAGTTGGGATGTGAGCAGTGTGACAATTATGCGTGAGATGTTTAGGAATACCGATTTCAACCAGCCCATAGGCAATTGGGATGTAAGCAGTGTGACACATATGATGGGTATGTTTCAGTCTTCCAATTTCAACCAACCAATCGATAATTGGAATGTAAGCAGTGTGACATTAATGAATTTGATGTTTCAGGATTCCGAATTCAACCACCCCATTGACAACTGGGATGTAAGTAGTGTGACGGATATGGAATGGATGTTTCAAGAATCCAGTTTCAACCAGCCGATCGGTATTTGGGATGTGAGTAGTGTGACAAAAATGGAAGGTATGTTTTATGATGCAATAAACTTTAATCAGGATTTGAGCAGCTGGTGTGTAAGCCAGTTCACAGATGAGCCGAATGATTTTTCTGCCGGAAGTTCACTGACTCCTGAACATATGCCGGTTTGGGGAAGCTGCCCGACTACATCCATTTCTGATTCCGAAACAGAATTTCCGGCCACTTTTACACTGCGCCAGAATTATCCGAACCCATTTAATCCATCTACATTAATTGAGTTTGGCCTGCCGGAAGCATC
>PXDP01000427.1 GCA_003565035.1 PVC group bacterium
CCACGACCTTGCGGACCGTCGAGGCATGACTCGGGGTTCATGTAGTGTGCTAAACTTTCATGATAAGACTCTTTCATTCTCTATGTTTCACCGGTTTTCATCGGCGCTTTCGGGCTGACCCATTACCCCCAAATGAACAAACCCTCGAAGCATTAAAACACATTTTCCAATCAACTCTCGATGCCTTTAAGGAAGCTCATGCGGGCTATCAGGTCAATTTACTGGAACTGCAGCGGAACCTCACCCGGGCCGATGAAATCGACCGCGCGATTCTCGTCAGGGACTTTATCCAATCCCTCCCCCCGGAGCCGGAATTCCCAAAAATCCTGACAGAATTGAAAACCCAGGCACCTTCCGAAAAAAAGGAGCACCAGCCATTTGTACCACCCGGATTTGATGATGATCGGGGGCCAATGGATGCCTCGTATTTTTTCACACGAGACAACCCCGCCTTTCAATCGTTTCTTGAAATCGCCCAAGTGGTCTCCGCCGGCCACCGGGACGGTCCCGAGGCCAGGATTTTACTGGGCCGCTCCGGTGAATTCAACGCAGGCCGGGGTTTGGGCATGGTTGCAGTTTTTGACCGGGACCTTCTGAAAGCGGAAACCTACGATACCTATGCGCACCCGGAGGAAAGTCAGCGGTTTGTGGAGGATGTCCGCAAGCTGCCCTACGGCACTTTCGTGATTCTTGCCGTCCGGGACGATGCCACCCGGCGCTTCAGCGGCAGTGCCCAGGCCGCGCTTTTCCGACTGGGCGCGGATCAGGGCATCCTCGGACTCCCCTATCGAAGCTCTTATCTCCTGATTGGCATAAAAGGCATGATTCCCGGACAGGCTGTCGAGCTGAATGATCCCGGGCGAATTGAATTTCCGGGCGAAGCTTCAAAAGACTGACCCCATCCGAATCCCTCCGACCCAACGAAAAAGCCCCCTCATCACAAGGGGGCTTTGGATTATTCAGGCGTGAGCCAGGATCAGTTATATTTCACTGAGCAGCCATAGGGCTGGGTCTGCGCCACCGGGACGGGCTCGCCCGCCAGCAGGGCGGCAACCGCTTCCCGCACGTAATTGCGGGCTTCGGGAATGTCCGCCGGATTCGTGGAACGGACACTGTCAATCGCGCCCTGATAGGCGATATTGCCTTCAGTATCGATTACGAACATGTGCGGCGTGGTGCGCGCGCCGTAGGCACGGCCAACGGTGCCGTCTTCATCAATCAGCACCGCGTGGGCGTTAATCTCTTTTTCTTCAATGGTTCGCAACTGGTCTTCCGCCGACATCCAGCCCTGGAGCCCGGGAGCAGAAGAACAGATACTCAGCCAGACCACGCCTTTTTCGGCCATTTCAGCCTGGAGGGCCTGCATGTGTCCACCTTGGTAAAATTTCACCACAAACGGACAGCCGTGATTCACCCATTCCAGCACCACAATTTTACCTTCGAAGTCCGAAAGTGAGTGCTCGTTGCCATGGCCGTCGGGCAGCGTAAATGCGGGCGCAGGATCGGCATAGGCCGTACTCAGGCCCAATGCAAGCGCGGCGACTGTCATCATCTTAATCCATGTTTTCTTCATTGTCTGTTCTCCATTCTGTTTCGTGTTGATTTTCCATCGTTGCCAATGGACATTACAAAGACTCCAGAGCGTCAAAAATAATCCCCGGATTCAGTTGTTCCGGCAGGATTTGTGTCTCCGCGCCGGGCGCATACAACAAATACACCGGTACCCCTCTCCGCCCATAGCGCGCCAGAAAATCAGCAATCACATCATCCCGGGCTGTCCAATCCGCCCGCAGGGTGACCACATCATGTTCCTGAAAAGCCCGCATCACATCATCGCGGTGAAGGGTGGTAAACTTGTTGATCTTACAAATTGTGCACCATTCTGCCGTAAAGTCAATAAATACGCGCTGATCCGCCGACAGAAGCTGCTCAAGTTTTTCAGGACTGAAGGGCTGGTAGTGCAAAGGAACACCATCCGCCAGAAGGGTTTCCGCGAGCTCAGGGGTCACATCCATCCACCGCACCGGCTCCCCGGCCTCGATCCGGGCGCGGAGTTCTTCGGAAAGTTCCGAGACCGGCGCGTGATACCCGAAGGCAATCCAGCCTGAAAGAATCAGCAGCAGAACCGTAAAGCCTTTGGCCACCTTTTGCACCACCTGACGGCGGTGCGAAGCCCCCCAGGTGCCCAGAACCCAGGCCGCAAACGCGATCATCATCATCGCCCCGATCACCCGGACCATGACCGCGCCGGGCACCAGACTGTTCAGCACATACAGCATCACCCATAGAAACAGAACCATCAAAAATGCGGAGCCCTGCTTGAAGGTCACCATCCACATGCCCGGCGGCGGCAGTTTCTCAATCAGCTTCGGGCTGAAGGCCAGCAGCACATACGGCGAGGAAATCCCGATTCCCATGGCGGTAAAGGCCAGAAATCCGACGAAAACCGTCTGTGTGAGCATCCACCCGATCATCGCCGCCATAAACGGACCGGTGCAGGGCGTGGCGATCACGGTCAGGAGCACCCCCTGGAAAAAGGAGCCGGCATAGCCCTGCTTTTGGGTCAAATCCCCGCCAACCGTCGTCAACGAGGCCCCCAGTTCAAAAATGCCGAACAAATTCATCGTAAACAGTGTCAGCACCAGCAACAGGGCGATCACCACCCGAGGGTCCTGGAACTGCGCACCCCAGGCCGCGCCCAGCGCCCCGACCACCGCGCCGAGAATCCAGAGTGAAACCAGAATCCCCGCCGCAAAGACCAGCGCATGCAGTTTGACCGATTTGGAATCGCCCTGTGCCTGCTCCACAAATCCGGAGATTTTCAGACCCAGCACCGGAAAAATACACGGCAGCAGGTTCAGCATCACCCCGGCGACAAAGGCCCCCAGAAGTGCGCCAAGCAGTCCGCGTGATTCGGGTTCCGCCCCCACCGCCGAAGCGCTGCGGCCCTCCGGCGCGGCCTCCACCGCAAAAACCCTGCTCTCCCAATCGGCTCCAAAGCCATCCTCATGAACCAACACGCCTCTGAGCATTTCAGGATGCTCATCCCCCTGAAGGGTTCCGGAAACATGCACGTGGTTGTCCACTGTCTCAATCTCAAAGCCCTCCAGCAGCGCCCAGGTTAATTCATCCAAAGGAAAAAACGAAAGTGAACCTGCGGGAATCTCAGTTCCGGAAGGGGGGGCAATCCGCAACTGCACATCCCGCCCCTGAACCGTGTAGGTGGAGGACCATCCCTCAAAGGCGCGGGGAATCGTCCTGCGCACTTCGTCAAAACGGGGGTCGCGGGGCCCGGAGGTTCCGGCAGTCAGCGTGATCGAGGCCTCTCCGGAGCCCGGCAGGCAAATATCTTTGCATTCCAGCCAGTCCGCCCTCGCCGAGAGGGTCAGGCTTTGGCCTGCGCGCAGCGTTTCCGGCGTCTGAACCGGAATCAGCAAAATGACCTCATTCTTGTATCCAAAGGAAACAATGAAATCCCCCTCCACAAACTGAACCGGGGACGGCCAGAGAATTTCGCCGACCTCAACTCCTTCCGGCAACTCCCACCGAAAAGACGTCGGCATTCCGGAATCCCCGGGATTTTCCCAATAAATATGCCAGTCCGGGCGCATTTCAAAGCGAGCCCCCAGCCAGACCACATCCCCCGGAACAAAGGTCTGCTGCTCTGCAATCAGGGTAAACGTCGTATTTTGACGATCCTCAGGTTCGGGTTCAACCGAAACCGCCGGCTGACGCGAGAGGGGATTGGAGACAAATTGCGCGGAAAGGAAAGAACCTGACAACAGCACGAAAAACGACAATCGGAGAATTTTAGAATAAATCATAGGTGAGAATAGGACGAAACAGGAACCTTATCATTACAAAAAACAGAACAGTTGCAAGCAGTCTTGACAATTCCTGAATTTCCATTAGCTGTGCGCCCCCCAACGATTTTAAAAACCCGAACCGAACATGAGAGGGGGTGAATACGTTCATGAGTACCGAAGTTAAACTGAAAAAAGGCGAATCCGTCGACCGCGCCATGCGCCGGTTGAAGAAGAAACTCGACAAGGAAGGCACCTTGCGCGAACTGCGCAACCGTTCCCACTACGAAAAACCCTCTGAAAAGAAACGGCGCAAGCAGGCCCGTGCCCGCAGCCGGACCTTCCGTCCCATTACCGGACCGTCCTACTGATCCGGACACCCCCTCAAAAAAAACGCCCGGCATAACCGGGCGTTTTTTTTGGCTCTGTGCAGAAACGCTCAGCCAATGTACTGCTGAAACAGCCAGGTGGACAGATAGCGCTCACCCGTGTCACAACCAATGGTGACGATTTTTTTTCCGGCATTTTCGGGGCGTTTGGCGTACTCAATCGCCGCGTGAACATTGCCGCCGGCGGAAATCCCGATCAAAATGCCTTCTTCGCGGGCGCAGCGGCGGGCCATTTCACCGGCCTCTTCTTCCGTGATGTGCACCACATCATCCACCACGTCGCCATGATAGTTTTTCGGCACAAATCCGGCACCAATGCCCTGGATTTTGTGCGGACCCGGCGAGCCGCCGCTGAGGACCGGAGAGCCTTTGGGCTCAACCGCCACCGCCTGCACCGAGGCTTTCTTTTCTTTCAGGAATTTACCGACACCACTGATGGTGCCGCCGGTGCCCACACCGGCCACAAACACATCCACCTCCCCATCCGTGTCCGCCCAGATTTCCGGACCCGTCGTGGTGTAGTGAATGTTCGGGTTGGCATCGTTGTTGAACTGCTGCGGCATGAAGGCCCCCTCGGTCTGCTCATGCAGTTCCGCCGCTTTGGCGATGGCGCCCGGCATCCCTTTTTCCGCCGGAGTCAGGACCAGCTCCGCACCAAGAATTTTCAGCAAATGCCGACGCTCCAGGCTCATGCTCTCCGGCATGCACAGCACACAGCGGTATCCCTTCGCCGCCGCCACAAAGGCCAGCGCAATCCCGGTGTTCCCCGAAGTCGGTTCAATAATCGTTCCACCCGGCTTTAGGACACCCTCTTTTTCCGCCGCTTCGATCATCGCTTTGCCAATCCGGTCTTTCACACTGTACAGCGGATTGCGGGATTCCAATTTCACATAGACTTCCGCCACACAACCCTCCGTGACCCGGTTCAGCTTGACCAGCGGGGTGTTTCCGACGGTATCGACAATATTTTGGTAAACAGACATACTTGTTCTCCTGAGGTTGATGGCACGCTTCCGCACCAGTTTTCATAATACACAAAGACGATAGATTTTATAGGGATTAGAATACCCCTCACAAATGAATCGTCAAGACTTCATCGACCAAAAACAAGAAGATTTTCTCAACCTTTTCAATTTTTTCCGAAAGATCCGTGGTTGACTTCCTTCCGGAATTGGGTAGAAGTAACCCCATCAACGGCGTGGTGGCAGAGTGGTCTAATGCGCGGGATTGCAAATCCCGTATTTCGTCGGTTCGAATCCGACCCACGCCTCCATTTTTCCCACTAACCCGGCATCGGGACGGAGCACAGGATGAATCTTCCCCAAGACTTGAAATACACCGAAACCCACGAATGGGTCCGTGTCGAAGACAATCTCCTCAGGGTGGGCATTACCGATTTTGCCCAGAGCCAGCTCGCAGACCTGACCTTTGTGGATCTCCCGGAAGTGGGCTCTGATGTTGAATCCGGTGACGAAGTTGCCGTGGTTGAATCCGTCAAGGCCGCCTCCGACATCTACGCCCCGGTCTCCGGATCCGTCGTCGAAGTCAACGAAGCCCTCCTCTCCGCCCCCGAAGCAATTAACAACGATCCCTTCGGCGAAGGCTGGCTTTTCATCCTCAAGCCCTCGGACATGGCTTCGGTGGCATCTTTAATGGAGCCAGCGGCCTACCAGGAGCTTATTCCTGCGGAATGATTCCCGCACGCCTCTGCAGATTTCCAGCCCCCCTGCCGTACGGGGAGGCCGTTGACCTGCAAAAAGAACTGGTTCAGCTGCGTATCGCCGACCGTATCCCCGACACCTTCCTGCTTCTGCAGCATCCCCCAGTCATTACCCTCGGCCGCCGCGGCCGCCGAGAACACCTTCTCGTCTCCGAATCCCGTCTGCGTGAAGCCGGCATTGACCTGCACCATTCTGCCCGCGGCGGCGATGTCACCTATCATGCCCCCGGACAATGGGTTCTTTATCCGATTCTCAAGCTGAGCACGGCCGAAATGGGCACCCACGGATACCTCCATGCCCTCGAATCTGTCGCCATCAACACCGCCAAGGCGGCAGGGGTTGACGCCTTCCGGCGCGAAGGCATGGCCGGTGCCTGGTGCGGCCAGGGAAAATTTGCCGCCGTCGGCTTCGCCTTCACCCGCTGGGTTAGCTGGCACGGCCTGAGCATCAACGTGAACCTGGAGTTAAGCGGCTTTGATTTGATCGTCGGATGCGGACTGGTCAACCAGCCGGTCACATCCCTCGAAAAGGCATTGCCCAGCGGGAACACGCTCGACCTGGATGCCGTCGGCGACGAGATCACCCGGCAAATCGAGTCCGTTTTCCAGCGGAGCCTGCATCCTGTCTCCTCAGGGAATGCGAAAGAGTTTCGATGCCAGCTTTAGTCTCCTCCAACCCACTGACCCGCGAACCAATTCCAAAACTGGTTCGGCAAATCGCGGTTCCCGTGAGTGTGGGGATGTTTTTTCAGACCATGTACAACGTGGTGGACACCTGGGCGGCGGGGCGACTCTCCACCGAGGCGCTGGCGGCACTGACGGCTTCGTTTCCGGTCTTTTTTCTGATCATTGCCGTTGCCCACGGCTCCCAGTCGGCCACCAATGCGCTGATCAGTCACGCACTGGGGCGCGCAGACGAGGATACCGCGCGCGAGCTGGCAGGTCAGAGCCTCTTTTTTGCCACCTGGGCCAGCCTCACCGCCGGGCTCGTGGGCTGGTTCAGCGCCCCGGATCTGTTCCGCCTGCTCGGCATCTCCGGGATCACCGCCGAACTTGCGCTGAGCTATATCCGCACGCTTTTCTGGGCCACGCCGTTTTTTGTGCTCAACTCCACCTTTAACGGAATGCTGATGGCCCGGGGAAACACCCGCCCCTTCCGCGATTCGCTCATTCTGGGCTTTTTTGCCAATATTGTTCTCGATCTCTGGTTTGTTTTCGGCGGCTTCGGGCTCCCGGCCATGGGCTTTCCGGGCATTGCCCGCGCCACGGTGCTGCTGCAGGGGCTGACCACCCTCTACCTGTGGATCACCACGGTCCGTGCCGGGCTGATTCCTCCCAGCGGCTTTGCCCATCTGCATCCACGCTGGCGGGCACAGCGGCGGCTCATCGGCCAGGGATTTCCGGCAGGACTCAACATGCTGACGATTGCGGTCGGCATCTTTGTTTTCACCTACTTCGCCGGGACCTTGGGCACCCAGGTCCTCGCCGCCTTCGGCACCGCCATGCGCATTGAACAAATGGCCCTGCTTCCCACCATCGGCCTCAATTCCGCCGCCATGACCCTGGCCGGACACAGCTATGGCGCCCGCCGACTCGACCGTCTCCGCGAAACCCTCTTCACCTGCTTCAAATTCGGCGGCATCATTTACCTAGTGGGGGCTCCCATCGTTGCCGGATTCGCCCCGTTCTGGATGGGACTGTTCTCCAGTGACCCGGAGGTCATCGCCATCGGGACCACGATTCTCCGCATCGCCATGATCACCTTTTACGCCTTTGTGATCCTCTTCACAGCCACCTCGACGCTGCAGGGGCTCCAGCGTCCGCAATTCGCCATCTGGATGGGTCTCTTCCGCCAGCTCCTGCTGCCCATGCTCCTGGTCCCCTTCCTCATGAACCGCCTCACTCCGTCACACCTCGGCATCTGGTTTGGTTCACTGCTCTCCGTCTGGTCCGGCGCACTGTTGACGCTGGCCTATCTCCTCTGGACCTGGACCCGGCTCAAACGGGAATTTTCGGCGGTCCCGCCCCGGGCATGAGAGGGACGCACTGAGTCATTTCATAATCGAACCGCCCTCACTCAGACGCTCACGCAGGGTTGCGGGATCAATTTGCCAGGTGGGGGTCCCATCCTGAGCGAGTGCGGCGGCTTCTCCGGCGGCTTCTCCGGTCTGGTTCATGGTGATCATCACCCGGATCGCACCATAGGCCCCGGGATCGGCATCAATCATCCGGCCCGCCATGATCAGATTTGGGCAGTCGCGGCGCACCATGGACCGATAGGGAATCTGATAGAAAAGTGCCGTATCCTCCCCTTCCGGCCGCCAGCGACTCCACTTGCGCTCGTTATGCCGGATGCTGACTTCACGTCCGTCCAGATACCGGAAAATGTGGCCGCCGCCTTCGGGATAATGAATATCCACCCGGTAGGTGCCATTGGCAATGGCATCGGGGAAACGGACCCCGTGAAGCACTTCGGTTTCGGTGAGCTGATGTTCCGCGCGGAAGCGGCGGGTTTCCCGAACCCCGATGGATGAGGATAAATCATACAGGCAAAGCCGGGCCCGGCGCTCGGGCATATGCTTGCGCACCATATCCATCATCGCGCGAATATGCCGCCGTCCCTCCATTTCCGCAAACGTAAACTGCGTTGCATCGGCGACATTGGCACCGAAAACATGTGTCTCGGCATGAACCCGGACCGGGGCGCCATTCGGGATGGAGCAGCTCCAGCCCGCATCTTTGGGCACATCAAATTCTTCACGGTGCTCATTGTAAAAGGCCCGCATGTTGAGGTCCTCCAGTCCGGCGATTTTGGCGCAGGTGGTTGGCGGCTGCAGATCGGGCCGGACACTGAAAGGCACCCGGCAGTCTTTGGCCAGATCGCCGTCACCGGTCGCATCCACAAACACACTGGCGCGGATGGCGCTGCGACCGTCCTTGTTTTCCACAAATACCGCCTCCACACCACCATCCTCCCGGAAAGAGGCCCCGCAATAATAGGTATGCAGGAAGGGCGTCACCCCGGACTCCCGCACCAGTTCGTCCAGCTCAAGGGTCAGCTCTTCGGTATTGAGCACATAGCGGGCGTCCGGGTTGCGTTCACGAACATCCACTGCATCTCGGCGCTTCAGCCGGTCCACCATCTCCAAAGACAGGCCGCCTATGATTTGTTCTTCGTAGCGGTCATCCAAATCGTTATGCCAAATACAGACAAGACCGCAGGTGGCCACGCCGCCAAAGCGGTTCTGCTTCTCCACCAGTGCAACCCGAAGACCGCGGCGGGCCGCACGCACGGCCGCAAACACACCGGTGCAGCTTCCTCCGAGAACGCAAAGATCAACATCCAGAATGACAGGAGTCTGGCGGGCGGGTTCGTGAACAGTGGTTTTCATTGAAAATACCTAAACAAAAAAAGGGCCGCAGTAAACACTGAAGCCCGATTTTATTGAAAGAAAAAGAACAAATATCTTAACTGAACTCGTCGTAGGAGATCATTTCTTTTTCCACGCCGATATTGTACAGCATGTTGTTCACCGCCGCGATCATCGGGGGCGGTCCGCACATGTAATATTCGATCTCAGTGGGGTCGTCATGCTTGAGAAGATACTCATCCTGGCAGACCTGGTGAATGAAGCCTGTGGGGCCTTCCCAGTTGTCCTCGGGCTGGGGTTCGCTGAGCGCAATGGTATAGTCGAAGTTCGGGAACTCGGCTTTAATCGCGTCAAAATCCTCCATGTAGAACAGCTCTTTTTTGGAGCGGCCGCCGTACCAGAAGGTGACCTTCCGGTCGGTCTTCATGGTGTGGAAGAGATGGAAGATGTGGGAGCGGAGCGGCGCCATGCCCGCGCCACCGCCGATGTAACACATTTCGCGTTGGGATTCGCGGATGAAGAATTCACCGTAGGGACCGGACACGGTGACTTTGTCGCCGGGCTTGAGGTTGAACACATAGGTTGAACAGACGCCGGGGGGAACATCCAGACCGCGCGGAGGCGTGGCAATACGGATGTTGAGCATCACCTGGTTGCCTTCGGCCGGGTGGTTGGCCATGGAATAGGCCCGGAAACATTCTTCTTCGTTTTTCAGCGAAAGATCCCAGAGATTGAAGTGATCCCAATCGCCGCGGAATTTTTCCTCGATATCGAAATCTTTAAACGAGATGTCGTATTTCGGCACGTCCAACTGAATGTAGCCACCGGCCTTGAAGTTAAGATCAACGCCCTCGGGCAGATCGACAATCAGTTCTTTGATGAACGTGGCCACATTGTGGTTGGAACGGACAATCCCGTCAAACTTCTTAATCTCCAGCACTTCATCGTGCACATGAATCTTCATGTCATTTTTGACTTTGAGCTGACAGCTCAGGCGGGTGCCTTCTTTTTGTTCCGGTTTGGAGATCTGACTTTTTTCAGTGGGGATCAAATCTCCACCGCCTTCTTTGACCTGACATTTGCACATGGCACAGGTGCCGCCGCCGCCGCAGGCGGAGGGAAGGAAGATGTTGTTGGAGGCCAGGGCGCTGAGCAGGCTCATGCCGGGTTCAACCTGAAGGACTTTCTTGCCCTCGTTGATGTCGATGGACACCGTTCCGCCGGGAGACAACGCCTTGGAGGCGTTCATCAGACCGAACACCAGGGCGCAAATCACACCGGTAAATACTAAAACACTTAGAAAGATAAGTAACATGGTATAATCCTTTCGTTTACAGACACCCGGGGCTTACGGCACCTGCAAAGAAACACTGGAAAAGGTTTGAAACCCGAGTGCCATCAAACCGGTCAGAATGAAGGTAATCCCGAGTCCGCGCAAACCGGGGGGGATGTTGGAGTACCGCAGTTTGTGGCGGATACCGGCCAGAGCCACAATCGCAAGGAAGAAGCCCATGCCTGAGCCGAATCCGAAGGCAGCGGATTCAGCGAAATTGTAGTCGCGCTCCACCATGAACAAAGAGCCGCCGAGGATGGAGCAGTTCACGGTAATGAGCGGCAGGAAGATCCCCAGACTGTTGTACAGCGGCGGGAAAAAGCGGTCCAGCAACATTTCCACGAGCTGCACGGTACTGGCAATCACCGCGATAAAGCAGAGAAAGTTCAGGAAGCTGAGGTCCACGCCCGCCGGGAGGAGGGCCGCATTCTCCCGGAGCAGTCCGTTGAAAATCAGGTTGTTGAGCGGGGTGGTGATCCCGAGGACAAACACCACCGCGAGGCCGAGGCCGAAGGCGGTGTCCACTTTCTTGGACAGCGCCAAAAAAGAGCACATGCCCAGGAAGTAGGCCAGAATCATATTGTTTACGAAAATGGCGCGGACAAAAATATCAATCAGGTGAGTCATGATGGTTCTCCTCAGGCTTCTTCGTATTTTTTAGTGACGGTGCGCTGGAGCCAGATAATCAGGCCGATCACGACGAACGCGCCGGGGGCAATCACCATAAGGCCGTTTCCAGGGTAGGATTCCGGCAGCACCTGGAAGCCGAAAAGAGCCCCGGCACCCAGAAATTCACGGAAGGCCGCAACGATGATGAGAATGGCGCTGTATCCCAGTCCATTGCCCAGGCCGTCGAAAAACGCTTCTTTGGGCGGGTTCTGCATGGCGAACGCCTCGGCGCGCCCCATAACAATACAGTTGGTGATAATCAGTCCCACGAACACGCTTAACTGCTTGCTGGCTTCAAACGCAAAGGCTTTGAGCAACTGGTCCACGGTAATGACCAGTGTCGCAATCACCACCATTTCCACAATCATGCGGATTTTGCCGGGAATATGGTTCCGCATCAGGGAAATGATGGTGTTGGAGCCCACCAGCACAAGGATCACCGCAATCGACATAATGACGGCGGTATTCATCTGTGCGGTCACCGCCAGCGCCGAGCAAATGCCGAGCATTTGCACCGTGATCGGATTGTTATCCGACAAGGGGTCCAGGACAATGTCTTTTGGATTCTTAGCCATGGCTTGCAAGTCCTTCCGAGGGTTCGTCCGCATTCGCCTGTTCGGCGCGCAGGGATTCAAACACCTTTTCGTTGTAGGTGCGGAAAATGTTGTTCATAAAACGCTGGATCCCGTTACCGGTGATCGTGGCCCCGCTCATGCCGTCCACCTGGGTGCGGCTGTTGGGTTCGGCGCGGCCTTTGGCGACCTCGAGAGTCACCGGAGCGCCCTCCAACCAGAGTTTCTGGCCGCGGAAGTTGCGCTGAAACCAGGGCTTGGAGCATTCACCGCCCAGACCGGGGGTTTCACCGTGATCAAAAAAGGTCACGCCCCGGATGGTGGCCAGATCGGTTTCCAGCCCGATGTAACTGTGCACCGTGGACCAGAGTCCTTTCCCTTCCGCGGGAAACGCGAAAGCGACCGTCTCGCCGTCCCGGGAAAGGACGTAGAGCGGACCCGCCTCAGTCTCTTTTGTATTCACGAAATTATCGAAATACAGCGGGATCCATTCGCGGGGCACGCGGCCCTGGGTGAACAGACTGTCCCGCTCTTCGAGGGAAAGAGGGTTCCCGTCGGGATCAAAATCCGGGAAGAGGGCTTTGAGGACGTTGATCTGGTTGTCAATCCGCTGATTCCGCACCTGAATAGGCAGCAGAACCGTCCGGATGCCGGCGAGGGATAGACTGCACACAAGGCAGACGATCGCCGCGAACTTTATGGTGTGGATTTCATCCTTTTGCATAGCTGAACTTCCGGAGATAAGCGTTTCGTTTGGCGATATGGCCGCGGACGACATAGTAGTCGATAATCGGCGCCATCACGTTCATGAAGATAATCGCGAGCATAACACCTTCGGGGAAACCGGGGTTGGTGACACGCACCAGCACGGTGACCACGCCGATCAGCACGCCGTATATCCACTTGCCCATATCGGTTTGAGCGGCGGAAACAGGGTCGGTGGCCATAAAAACAATCCCGAAGAGGAAACTGCCCATAAACAGGTGGTAAATGAACGGCACCTGCGTCCAGGTGGTCAGGGTCACGTCCCCCACCACTCCCGAGGGCAGGAAGTTCATCAGAATCGCGGTTCCCAGCAGTCCCATCACGCCGCCGGCCATGATTTTCCAGGATCCGACACCGCTGACGATGAGAATCGCCGCGCCGATCAGAATCGGAATGGCGGAGGTTTCGGCAATGCTGCCGGGCATGAGGCCGCCAAAAATCGTGGCCAGACTGAAGCCGTCGGAACTCAGGCGTTCCGTCACATCCGCCGCCTGACCGCCGTAGGAGGCACCAAGACCAAGGGGGGTGGCTCCGGTTTTGCCGTCCACGTATTTGCCCAGCTCGGGATCAAAATAACGGAATTTGGCCCAGACATCGCCGGTCATGTCCTTCGCATGGGCAAAGAACAGATACGCGCGGGCGGTGAGGGCGGGATTGAGAATATTAAACCCGGTGCCGCCGAAGATTTCTTTGCCGATAACCACGCCGAAGGTGATCCCGACCGCAACCTGCCAGAGCGCAATGGTCGGGGGCAGTGTCAGGGGGAAAAGGAGCCCGGTCACCAAAAACCCCTCGTTGATCTCATGCTTTCGAACAATCGCAAACGTCACCTCCCAGATACCGCCAACGATATAGGAGGTCAGCACGATGGGCATGACAATGAGCGCGCCGCGGAAGAGAATCATGAATGGATTGGCTTCGATTCCGCTGTAGTGATAATAGTTGTAGCCGGCATTGAAAATGCCCCACAGGAGGCAGGGAATCAGGGCCACAACCACGGTGAACATCACGCGCTTGAGATCGACAGCGTCCCGCACGTGCGTGTGACCTTTGGTCACATCGGGGGGCGTAAGCGCAAAGGGGTCCTGCGCTTCAAACAACGGGAAGAATTTTTCGAATTTCCCGCCTTTGTGAAAAAGCGGTTCGATTTCTTTGTGCTTTGATTCAATTGTTTCTTTGAGATCTTTATTCATTTAGAAACCTTCCTCCTGAATGAGGGCAAGGGTTTCGGCGACAATAGCGCCGAAATCGGTTTTGGAAGGACAGACAAAGGTGCAGAGGGCAAAATCCTCCGGATCTGTCTCGAGGATACCCAGAGCGATGGCATCTTCGGTGTCTTTGGAAATACAGGCGCGGGACAGCGGATCGACCATGATGTCCAGCGGAACGTATTTATCGTAAATTCCGGTGAGCACCAAAGCCCGTTTGCTGCCGCGGGTGTTGGTGCCGAACGTGAACTTTTTGCCTTTCAGCCAGGCACTGGGAACAACTTTGTGGGCACTGTACATCTCCGTGGTGGGGGCGTACCAGCCCAGCAGATGGCGTTCGCGGTCCTCAGGAAGCACCACGTAGCCCTGATCGTAAAAATAAACGCCGCTTTCCGGCACCGCTATATCGCCATAAAGCGCGTCACCGCGCACAATCCGGGTTTCCCCTTCAATCAATGCCCCGTCCAGTATGGCCGACAAGGACATTCCGGTCGTGGCCTTCACATCCCCGCGGGCCTCCGGTTTCACGCCGTTTCCGGCCAGCAGTAGGGTTTGCGTGGAAGGAATCACCCCGTTCAGCAGCAATTCACCGATCCGCAGAACATCGGAAACCCGCAGTGTCCAGACCGTATCTCCGGGAAGCACCGGATCAAGGTAATGAATGTGGGTGCTGGTATTGCCGGAGGGATGCGGACCGTCAAAATAATTGACCTGAACATTGGCCGCTTTGGTCAGCAGGTCCGGGGTGACCGCTTTGGCGGCGGCCAGACAGAGATGCACAGGGCCATCGGTGAGCCGCGTCAGCGCGTTCAACCCGGCCTGCAGTTCTTCCGCTTTGCCGCGGGCCAGCAGGTGGGCATCCGGCCGGAAGGGCGCCGTGTTCATGCCATTCACAAAAATCGATTTTGGCGGGACGGACGCATCCGCAATGACGTTGAACGGGCGCTGGCGGATCAGCGCCATCAAGCCAGTGTCTTTCAGATGGGAAAGCAGATCCTCGCGCGGCGTTTTCAGCAGACCATTCACCGTGAAAGTGGTGAACGTTTCCTGGTCAGCGGCATCGGTCGGATCGATCACAATTTCCTGCAACGAACGGCGTTCGCCCAGCTTGATCTCCAGTATTTTGCCGGCCACGGGGGAACGCAAAAGGAAATCCTGCTGATCTTTGCGACGCGCGAGAACACCGCCCTGTTTGACGGTGTCGCCTTCTTCGGCCAGCATTTTGAATTTAACGCGCTTGTATTCGGATGGAAAAACCGAAACAGTTCCCTTGAGCGGCACGGAGCGAATCTGATCGCCCGGCGCGCCCTCCATAGGGATATCCAATCCATTTTTTATCTTAAAATCGGCGGTCATTGGCCCGTCCTGGTGGAAAGTGTTAACCTTTTAACGAATAAAACGGCGGCACCATACACGCGCAAGAAGGAATGTCAAACGGGATTTGACTCTTGTTCCATGTTTTGTCCGGGCTGAGCGGGGGAGACAGATTTGCAGTGTTTTATAACGGTTCGCTCATCATTTTCTCACATTTTCAGGGTATATCTTAAAGGTATGCACACATCCGCGCCCTGTTTTGGATTGGAATCCGCGATAAATATCGTAAACTCGTTGAATACTCACCCCGAAAACGGGATGTTTTTTCTACGGGAACCGCCTATGCCTGTCCATCTTCAACGCGAAATCAACCTGCTCAACCGCCTCATTCTGCAAATGGGCGGTCAGGTGGAGGAGAACCTCCGCCATGCCCTTTTGGCTCTCCGCAACCGTGATGCCCGGCAAGGCTCGGAGATGCGCAAGCGGGATGATCTGGTCAACCGGCTGGAAATTCGCGTGGAGGAGTCCTGTCTGAAAATTCTGGCGCTTCACCAGCCGGTGGCTTCCGACCTCCGCTACATTGTCGCGATCATGAAAATCAACAATGAACTCGAGCGGATTGGCGATCTCTCCGAACACATCGGCAGACGCGCCATGCATCTGGCCGACAACGTGTACCCCGCATTTCCCGACAGCATTGATGAGATGTCCTCGCTGACCCGCGACATGCTCCGGCAAAGCCTGGACGCCATGGTCAAACTGGAAATAGAACCCTGCCGGGAAATTCTCGAACTGGACAAAGTGGTGGATGCCCATAACGCGGGTATTCACGACTGGTTTACCGAAGAGGCCCGAAAACACAAAGACCAGACACTGGACTTCTGCATCCACACCCTGCTGACCTCACGGGAACTGGAACGCATCGGTGACCATGTGTGCAATATCGCCGAAGACGTGATCTATCTGG
>PXDP01000103.1 GCA_003565035.1 PVC group bacterium
ACACCGTCGGGGTTGGCCGAAGGGATGATAGTGACAGTAAGACTGTCAGGTATCAGGTCAGGATTCTCTTCAAAGTAATCGATGAAACGATAGGCCAGGATGACACTGTTCCATTCATATCCACCGTGAATCCCGCCAACAAAAGCAAGGTGGACTGGACCGTCACCGTAGGTATGGCTTCTAATCTCCCGTCCTTCAACAGAGTGACCAATAACTGTGCTTTGAGGTACTCTCTCATCAACAACAGGATCATCTACCAACTCTTGCTCCTGAACTTCTTCACTGTCAGACATAATAATAAATAGTAACACTGTAAGAGCTAGGAGTAGTACGACGGTAGCAACTATTATTTTCCCAAAAACGGTCATTAGTTTGTGTAATATTCTAGCATCGCTTCAATTCCTGCTCTATTCTCACTCCACTCAACATCTTGATGAGTACTCAAGAGCACGCTTATAGCAGGAATGTTATTCTTTGCCAACCAATTGACCATATCTCCGGTGATAGCATAGAAGTTAAATTCCTCATACGCTGGATAACCGGAAGCGCGAGCGTAGAGGTCGGTAATGGTCAATGTCTCATCCATGACCCCGTTATTACAGCTCGATGAGAAGACTACTCCGGCCGCACTGTACCAGACCACTGCTGCAGTGATATCATTCATTTCAACGTAATCTCTAATAGCCTGGCTCTCTGGCTCTGAGAACGGTGCGTCACCTCCATCTACCGTTCTGTTCTGCCACGTACCACTGGACTGCCATTCACAGTCGAAGTTTCGATTGAGATCAACGTTGTTGGCATTAAATCGTCCAGGAACGGTATCTCCTGAGACATCGGAGCTTGTAAACTCACCGTCAGTGTTCACAATCCTCACTAATCCGTCAGGATTAAGTACCGGGATGACTGTCACAGTGATATTCTCAGGGATTATCTCAGGATTACTCTCTAAATAACTCATCAGTTCTCGAGCTACCAGAACAGTGTTCCACTCATACCCTCCGTGGATCCCGCCCACAAAAAGAAGTTGATCCTCTCCATCGCCATAGTGATAGGCGGTGATATCTCGACCTTCCACAGAAGTCCCGATCCGCTCGACCGGTTGTCTCACTTCCTCCTCTTCATCGTCCTCATCCTCGTCATTAACCACCTCTGTTTCAACCTCAGTTTCCTCCACCTCCCTGTCAGTGTCAGGCTCAGCGTTCTCAAACCATCCTTGGTTATAGCCGTAGAGACCGATAATAATGATCACAATTATGATTGCCGATATAAAATATTTCATAGTATCAATTCTATCATGCTTGTCCCTGTTAATTCTACCCAACTGTTATTTTACTCTGTGTTTCTCTTATCCACCCCTCACTCAACCCTCATAACAGCATAACTCAACATTTCCCACGGCCGTGGGAAATGTTGAGTTTATCTATGACATGAAACCATCACATTACAGAACCCCCCTTTCCTTTGACTACAGTTTACTTATATGGTCATCCTCGATCTTATGTGAGTCACCAAGCCGTCCACGACGGATAGTTATTACAGCAACTCCCGCCATTACAAGCACCATAACTATCAAGAAGAGGTTCAGAGCTACTCTATACTCTTCAGTAAACGGCACCTTCTCCTCTTCCACTCGGTATTCCGGGTTCTCTGAAGATGTTGAAAGCTGAGCTTGAGGCATATCTTCTAGATCGAGATACTGAAAGTACCGTGAGAGGTCATACTGTGGTGCTCTGGCAGCAGTATTTCCGTATAGAAGTACGTAGTCCTTATCGTGACGAACTTCAAAAACAATAGCTCGTAATACAGTTGTTAGAGCTACATGATCATCAAACTGGACTGGACTATCATCTTGATTGAACACAACTACCCGAAAGTACCTACTCTCTGTTTCGGGGATACTAAGCGTGAGCCTCTGTCCGAAGAATCGATCTGTTTTAATATTAAAGACACTGTCACGTGACACTGTTCTCCAACGCAGAGCGTCACTACTCTGCTGTACCACGGCATCACGATGAAATATCTCATCAGGATTACTCAATGAAAGCTCTATGGAACGCACTGGTATATAATGCCGACCCATGTCAATGACAATCTCAGTGGTATTTTCTGAAAGAGAGTGAGATACATCCACATTACGCTCTATCTCGACACTATCCGCTTCACGGGAGATCTCTCTTCTTACCTGCACCTGATTCACATCACCCACCTGACCCTCACCTCTCTCTATGACCACCCTCAGAAAACGTGCACTACTTTCAGGATACCTTATCTGACTATCTGACAATCGTGTCCCGGTTCTACTATCAAAGAATGAGAAGGTGTAGGCATCATCAGTGAGCTGTCTCCATTGGTCACTCTCGTGGGAAAGCTTAGTATCTGAAGCATATACTGAGACATTACGTCGAAACTCCCCAGCAGGAAAGGAAAGGTTTAGAGAGTTATGAAGACCTCCATCCTCAGACAGTTCTACAATGAACATCATTTCACCATCGCCACCCCTCGAGAGATCCATAACCGTTGCCTGCTGAAGAACTGTTGTGTTCTCCTCGTCCTCTACTATGAACTGATAAGGGATCATACTTTCACCATCGAAGACACGAAGATCCCGAAAGCTGTTTCTAGCAATGTCACTCTCAACAGTCAGAGGAACGTACACAAATTCTCCATCTAGACCACTCTCAATCTCAATCACTCTCTGGTACTGCCACGAGCTGATACTATCTTCTGAAGTAGCCTCCGCAATTGTTGGTAGCAAAAAACCTACCATACACACAAAGAAGAGAGAGTATACTGAATTTTTATAGTATTTTTTCATCGATAGTACTTTTATATTTTGCATATATGAAGGAAACCAGTAAAGCTAGTGCACCGAAGATGATAGAAGAGAGAATACGATATATAGCACCAAGTTGCCACAGATCTATAAAGACCTTCCCCGCAGTGACTAACAAAATAATGACACCAAGGATCCGTATCAACTTGTTGTTCTTAAAGAAACCGAGACCAATGAGAAGGAATGCGTATAGCGCCCAAAGAATAGATATGGCCATACCCCTCTCCTGATTCAAGGACTCTAACTGAACACGATGCTCATCTCGTAGTTCAAGAGGAGGGGTGCCGGTAAGTTCATGTTGCTGTTCAATATCAATACCAGCTTGCTTGGTTAGCGTATGCTCACGAAGATCATAAACTCTACTTACCTCAAAAGTAAACGCGCCAAGCATAAAGAGATTTGAAACTATGACCAATACAGCAATGGCCGTAACAGGTACGGAGAAAGAATCCAGTACTTCTCTATTCTTGTAAAATAAATACCCCATCCATCCGCAGACCAGTGCCAAGACGAAGAGGAGGAGGAACTGCACGTTTACAACCGGTATAAACCTCTCTATGTTGTAGTTGGATATATCAAGTAGCAACACTCGAAAAATAGCCAGGGCGAGAACACCGGAACCAAAATAGAAGAGAGTTTTGTAGGAAAATCGAGTTGAGATATAGAGCAAGACCACAGACTGCAAGATCCAGGCCAGTGATATCCAAGCTCCTGACAGCTGGAGCGGTATAGCTACAGCGAGCAGTGTAATAGCAATACCTAGATGTGTAATGTAGAGAATTGATCGAGGACTCTGAGAGTGATAGACAATAAAGGTAACAACGAAGTAGAGTATGGATGCAAGGAACACAAAATAGCCATGCAGTGCCTCTAGCTCAAAGAACGTCAGAAGAGTTATACCTCCGGCACTGTAGAAGAAAGCAATTGAAGCTGAGAATATGACTCCGTAGGAATCGAGCTCTTCCTC
>PXDP01000506.1 GCA_003565035.1 PVC group bacterium
ATAGGTCGCCCCGTCACTGGCCTGCACCGATGCAAAATCGAGCGTCGCCGCCGTGGCCCCGGGAATCACGTTTCCATTCTTTAACCACTGAAACGCCAGCGGCTCAGCGCCGGACACGCTGACACTGAAACCGCCGGACTGATTTAAAATGATCGAGGTGTCTGCAGGCTGCGCGGTAATGACTGGTGCCTCCAACACGGCCACCGTGGCAATCTCGCTGGTGCGGCTGCCATAGGCATTGGACACCACGGCCCGGTAGTCTCCGGCCTGCGCTCCGGTCAGATCGGCAAGCGTGAGGCTGGTCGTGGAAATCCCCAGCGGACTGAACTCACCGGCCCCCGCCGCGCGGAACTGCCAGTCGAGCGTAAGCGGTTCGGTACCGGAAAGGCTGACCGATAAAACCGCCGTTTCCCCGGCCGCTTTGGTCACCGACACCGGCTGAGTCAAAAACCGCGGAGGGATTCCGACGGTCAGGGTGGCGCTGTCACTGGTGACCGTGCCTACTGGACTGCTCACCACCACCGAATAACTGCCGGAAGCACTCAAGGAAGCGGCGGAAAGGGTATAGGTGGACGCGGTGGCCCCGGGAATCGGTTCGCCATTTTTTCTCCACTGATACGACAGCGGTCCGCCACCCGAGGCCTCCACCGTAAAGCTGGCCGGACTGCCCGAAGCCACGGTCAGATCGACAGGCTGGGTGGTGATGGCCGGAACCTCCCACACCCAGACCTGCACCGGATCACTGACAAGTTCATCGACCGCATTCTCGACCAGCAGGCGGTAAAAACCAGCGTCGGCAGACTGGGCGTTTGTGATTGAAAAAACACTGCCCACGGCCCCGGCCACTTCGGTCCAGGGGCCTTCGGAATCGCTTGCCTTTTCCCATTGATAGGTCATCGGTTCGTCTCCGCTGATCTGCGGAATTAAATTGCCGCTGCCGCCAAGTGGAAGTGCCAAGTCCGCCGCAGGCTCCAGGATAAAGGGAGCACCCTGCAAAAAGTAGGTGCGTTCGGCCACCGCACTGGCTTCCATCCCGTCCTTGAACGCCCGTGCTCGCACCGTCGCCGGATTGCTCAGGGTGAAGGGAGCGGTGTAAAGGGTGGAGGACGTATTCGGATCGGACCCGTCGAGGGTGTAATAAATTTGCGCATCCCCGGTCGCGGTGGTGAGGGAAACGGTAACCGAATCCTCATTGCCGACCGTGTCGGGGGAAATCACGGGCGTTTCGACAATCTCCAGCGCCACCGTGGACAGGATCGTTCCCATACCGCCGACCGCGACCAGCAGGCCATCGTTGACCGTGGCCCCGAGCAGGTTGGCACTGACCCGCGCATCGCGGACTTCCCAGACCTGTCCATCCGGACTGGTCAGGAGCCTTCCGCCGTTGCCCACCGCGAAAACCGTGCGTCCAACCGCCGCCACCGCGTTGAGCGTGCGGGAGGTCGGCGAGGGCACTTCCGTCCAATCCAATCCATCTACGCTGAGATAAATACGGCCGCCGTCCCCGACTCCGATCCAGGCATCTCCATTGTGGGTGATGCCGCGCAGCGTGGTTTCCGGGGTTTCACTCACCAAAGTCCAGGAGGTGCCATTGCCACTTTGCAAAATCACCCCGTTCTGGCCTACGGCGCGCCAGGAGGACCCGTTATAAGCGACCGCCCGCAAACGGGCCTGGGTGGGGGACGTTTGTTGCGTCCAGGAGGCACCGTGGTTGCTGGTGTAAATGAGGCCGCCTTCTCCCACCGCGACAAAGCGGTTGCCATACGCTACCGCTTCAAAAGAACGGTGCTCCACCTGCATCCGCGACGTCCAGCTTTGCCCCTCGTTGTTGCTGGAGAGGATTTCGCCCTGCTGGCCGACTTTGACAAAAAGGGAGCCGTTGCTTGCCACACCGAGACCGCGCTGCGGGCTTGGAACATCCCGTTCCAGCCAGGTTTGGCCGTCGGCTGAATACTTCACCAAACCGCCCTCCCCGACCGTGATCAGGCCGGAGGTGCCCCCCGTGACCGCCTCCAGGGAGGCGCGGGTACCGGGAAACTGCACCGCCCACTCACTACCATCGGCACTGTCGAGGATCAACCCGCCATCGCCGACAATCACAAAATCGTTTCCATCCCAAACCGCGCCGCGCAGGGCAAAATCGGTCCCGGTCTCACGGACCATCCAGGCCAGTCCATCGGGACTGGTCAACAGGGTGCCGCGTTCGCCGGTGGCCAGCCAGGTGTTATTGGCAAAGGCCACGCCATAGAGGGTTTCCTCCGAAGGCGACACCGCTACCGTCCAGGACATCGCCCCGGTATTTCTTAAAATCACCGGAGCCAGCCAGTCGCCACCCACCGCCACCAGGGTGCCGCCATCGCGGGCCACCGCGTGCAGGGTCGGACTGTCGGTAAGGTTGTGATCGGACCAGGTGATACCATCCCCGCTGTCCATAACAATGCCGGTATCGGTCTGCCAATGACCGCCCACAGCCACAAAACGGGTCCCGTCCCAGACGATCCCATACAAAATGTTCTCCAGACCGGACGGCGTCCGATCAGTCCAGCTGCTGCCGTCGGGACTTTCCAGAATAATGCCCTGCAGATAATCGCCGCCCACGGCGACGTATTTGGAGCCATTGAACGCCACCGCCCGCAGAGCCTGATCGGTTCCACTGGACGCAGTCGTCCAGCTTGTGCCGTCCGCACTGACCAGAATCGTTCCCTCGTCGCCCACTGCGACAAAACCGGCGGCGGGGTCATAGATGACCTCGTTTAACCGGGCCCGGGTGCCGGTGCTGACCCGCTCCCATTCTCCGGTGAGATCATCGCGCACCAGCAGAGTGCCGCGTCCGCCCACTGCGACGGTGCGGTCTCCGCCACGGACCACACTGCCCAGATCATTTCCGGTCGGATCGGGTTCCACCCGGTTCCAACTGGACAGGCCGGTCGGCGTCTGCACCGTCACCACGGTGGCGGAAGTGACATCCGTCCCGTTGTCATTCGTCGCGGCCAGGGTGTAACTTCCGGCATCGGAGGGAATCGCGGGATCAATGAGCAGACTCGGACTTTGGGTGCCGGAATAACGCCCACCTTCGGAAAGAGGCTGGCCGTCTTTCCGCCACTGAAAACTGTCCGCACCGGCCAGAAAGGCATTGATCCGAATGGGCAGCCCCTCGAACACGCTGAGCGTGGCGGGCGGTTCCTGGGTCACAATCGGCGGACCGAAGACCGGAATCACGTTGAGCTGCAAATCTCCCGGACGGAAGGCATCGCCGGTTTGAATATAGTAGGTCGTGCCCGGTTCCAGGACCTCAAACGTGACGCGGCTGAGAAAATTGCTGCTGGAGATATCGCCGTTGACCACGACTTCCTCCAAATCCTCCATGGTTGGATTTTCCACCGGGGAGGTATAAACCGCCAGAACCGTATCCATGCTGGCGCCGGTGTCGATGACAGAACCCAGCGTATTGATTTCCACCGAAGCCACCGAGTCAGGGGTCCATGTATACCAGAGGGACCGGTTGAACCGCAGAAAGGCGATCCGGTTGCGCTCGCCCGGCTCTTTTTCGGCGAAGGTGTTGTTGATCGTCACGCTGCCGGGATTGGCTGCGTCCAGTTCCAGCGCATCGGCAAAAAACCGGTTGGCCGGACGGGACTGAATTTCCACCGAAACGATGTCGGTAAAGGTCGTTTTTCCCGGGGCGGTGATTTCAAAATTGATGTTCATGATCCGCGGGTCCACATGCTCCGGGAATACCGGCAGCGTATAAGTGGCGGTATAGTTGCCGGGTGCAGAA
>PXDP01000123.1 GCA_003565035.1 PVC group bacterium
AGGCGAAAATCTGGTTGCGGATGTCGAGCATTTCCCGGGCGGTGTCAAAGTCGCCGGCGCGGGTGAGATCGCGCATGACCGGCTCAAGATGTTCTGCAAACGTGCGGTTCAGCGCGTCGAGCCGCTCCTGAATCTCCTGACGCGCGATTTCGAGTGAGGCGCGGGTTTCCTGCAGGAGGTTCCGAATTTCATCCGGAAATTCAGGGCTCGGGGCGGGGAACTGCTGGGTTTCGAGCATCTCCTCCTGCAGGCGGCGGGTAAGGAGTACGCCCTGGAGATCGCCCTCGTCCCGGAAGGCCTGCTCGGTGCGCACCAGCGAAATGATGAGGCGGTTGACTTCCTGCTTTTCCAGTTCAGCGAATTCCGCGTCAATCTGCTCGGTGCGTTCGGTGTAGGTCTCCTGCATCCGGAGATAGCGTTGACGGAGGGGGGCGGGGTCCTGCTGGGCGGATGCGCGGGCGAAAGCAAGAAGCGAAAGGGTGAGCAGAAGAAGGTGTTTCATCGTTTGGTTCGGGTTCCGACGGTCGGAAAACAGGAGGGCGGATTTTCCGATGATCGGAAAACGGCGGTCCTGGTTTTCCGATGATCGGAAAAGGGAGTTATTGCACCCAGGCTTCGGTGACGGCGGCGACAAGGCGGCGGGCGAGGTCGTCGGCGGCGGGGCGGAGGGCGGTGCGGCGTGAGGAGGTTAAATCTCCGGCGAGGAGGAAAATTTCCCGGCCGCTGAGCGTGCCGGATTGGACCAGAAGCGTGCCGTTGGCGCGGGTGAGGGTGATGTTGGCATCGATGAAGAGACGGTATTCGGTGGCCTGGCTGCGGTTGGCGGGGTTGAAGGCGAGGGCCTCGGTGCGGAATCCGGTGATTTCGATGTAGGCGAGGGCGTCGGCCTGGTCCTCGGTGGTGATGCGGAGGGAGCCGTCGCGCTGGATTTGGGCGAGAAATGCGTTGGCCACGTCATTTTCGAGCAGAGGTTCTTCGGTGTTGTTTTGCGGAACGTGTACGAAAAGGGTTTGGATGTCGCGGGGAAGCTGGCTGCCCACGCGGTAGCCGGCACATCCGGGTGCGAAGAGGAGGAGGAGGGGGAGAATGAGGAGTGATTTCATTGGAGGGTCGGGGTGGGTTGGAGGGCTTCGAGGCGGTCCGCGGCTTTGATGGCCCAGTCGGATCCGGAAAATTCCTGCAGGAGGGTTTCGAGGGTGACCCGGGCGGCTTCGGGCCTGGACATGCGTTCTTCGTAAAACACGGCGAGCTGATATTGGTTTTCGGCGGCCTGGTTGTAAAAGTGTTGCATGCGTTCACGGGCTTCGGGAGCGAAATCGGATGCGGGGTAGGTGTTGACAAAATAGACGTAGGCCTGCCAGGCACTGAGGGTTGTGGAGGCATCGGTGGGAAAGCGCTTGGCGAGGCGTTCGAAGGCTTGGGCCCGGTGCCAGGCGGCTTTCATGGCAAATTCGCTGTCGGGAAAGCGCTCTTCGAGCTGGTTGAATTCCTCAATGGCTTCGCGGGGTTTGCGTTTTTCGAGAAAAATGGACCCGATGCGGTACATGAGTTCGGGGGTGATGTCGGCATGGGGGGCGTTGGTGATGAGCTGGCGGTACAGCGGGATGGCGTCCTGGGGCTGGGTGTATCGGGCGAAGAGGGCCCGGATGATCCGGTGTTGGACTTCTTCGGCGAGTTTGAGCTGAATGTCGAGGATTTCCTGATAATCGAACTGTCCGGCGTAGGCGTTGATGAGGGTCTGGTAGGCCTCGAAAGCGGCTTCGGGGTTACCGGGTTCGATGTAGAGATCGCCAATGAGGCGCTGGGCTTTGGGGGCGAGGTCATGGTCGGGCCAGGCGCGCACAAGCTGGTTGGCGCGGCGGATGGCGCGGCGGGTACGGCCGGCTTCAATGGCTTCTTCGATGCGTTCCCACTGGTGGTCGGGCCCCTGGCGGGAGGGACCGCCAAAGAGACGGAACCCGCGGCGGGCCTCGAAGCTTTCTTCAAAAGCATCGTTGCCGGCATACGCGGTGGTTCCGGGGATCCGGGCCGGAGGCGTGAGGAGAAGGAGGAGGAGAAAACTCTGAAAAATTTTGAGACGCATGGGGATACTATGCCTTTCTGTGGCGTGGAATCAAGCCGGAAGCGGGCCGGGGAGACAAAAAACGCCCGCGGGGACCGCGGGCGCTTACAGGGAAAGGTCTGGGGGGCTGTTCAGCCCTGATTCAGACCGCGTCCGCCGACGCCGCGGGTGCTTTCGACCGCTTCGCCTTTGGGACGGAGGCTGCGGACGGCACGTCCGGCGGCCCACATTTCGCTGTTGGCCATTTCGGTGAGTTCTTTTTCAAGAATCTCTTTGTAGTCGGCCCGGCCGCCCATGTCGAGGGTGCGGGCGGCTTCTTTGCCTTCAATGACCGATTTGTAGAGGTCTTTGAAGACGGGAAGGGTGGCTTCTTTGAATTTGGGCCGCCAGTCGAGGGCTCCGCGCTGGGCGGTGACCGAGCAGTTGGCATACATCCAGTCCATGCCGTTTTCGTCCACCAGGCGGATGAGGGACTGGGTGAGTTCCTCCACGGTTTCGTTGAAGGCCTCGGAGGGGCTGTGGCCGTTGGCGCGGAGGACATCGTACTGGGCTTCCATGACCCCGCAGAGCGCGCCCATGAGAATCCCGCGTTCGCCGGTGAGGTCGCTGTGGACTTCCTTTTCGAAGGTGGTGGGGAAGAGGAAGCCGGACCCGACACCGATGCCGAGGGCGAGGCAGCGGTCGTGGGCTTTGCCGCTGGCGTCCTGACGGACGGCGAAGGAGCTGTTGATGCCGGCGCCGCTGAGGAAGTTGCGGCGGACATTGAGGCCCGAGCCTTTGGGGGCGACGAGGAGGACATCCACGTCTTCGGGGGGATAGATGCCCATCTGGTCGTCAAAGACAATGCCGAACCCGTGGGAGAACACCAGGGCATCGCCGGCTTTGAGGTGGTTCTTCAGGGTGGGCCAAAGCTGTTTCTGGCCGGCATCGGAGACGAGGAAGAGGATGATGCTGCCTTTGTCGGCGGCTTCTTCGATGGAAAAGAGATCTTTGCCGGGCTCCCAGCCGTCGGCAATGGCGCGGTCATGGCTGCGGGCGCCGATGATGACATTGAAGCCGTTGTCTTTGAGGTTGAGGGCCTGTGCGGGGGCCTGAACCCCGTAACCGATCACGGCAATGGTTTCGTCTTTCAGAACATCTTTTGCTTTGCTGAGGGGGAATTCATCCCGGGTGACGACTTCTTCTTCCACGCCGCCGAAATTGATTTTGGCCATGTTGGGCTCTCCATAAATGGGGGTTAATAAACGAAGGTGCGTGTATAGGGACCGGATGCGGGCTCGTCAATGTTTATGCGTTCCGGGGTTTCATTTTTACGTTTTTCGTGTGTGAGGGCTTTGTTTGCATCGTGTAAACGGCGAAGAATGAGGCGTTTCAACATGCATAACGCCTTGACTTGCGCTATCGCATCGATAAGAAACTCCCCGTTTTTCAACGACCGGTATGGAGTGCGCTCTGTACCAACTCTGTAACATCAAAAGGAACTCATCCAACATGGCTGACAAACAATACGTATATTTTTACGGCTTCGGCAAGGAGCATACTGAAGGCGACACGACTTATCGCGCAATTTTGGGCGGCAAAGGCGCCAACCTGGCCGAAATGGCCAATGCCGACCTTCCCGTGCCTCCCGGATTCACCGTCTCCACCGAAGCCTGTGCTTACTACAGCTCGCACAACAGCAGTTACCCCAAGGGTCTGGAAGCTCAGCTGAAAGAA
>PXDP01000086.1 GCA_003565035.1 PVC group bacterium
CATGTGCCGGCGGCCCATCGGCATCCTGGTCGATGCCCTGCGCGAACTGGGTGCCGACATCCGCTACGAAGGCGAACCGGGATTTCCGCCGCACCGCGTCCTGTCTTTCGAACAAAAAACTGCCAGCGTCAGCGTGCGCGGCGATGTGAGTTCCCAGTACATTTCCGCCCTGTTGCTGATTGCTCCGTTTTTGCCCATGGGACTGAACCTCACCCTGCTCGGCGACGTCGCCTCGCGCCCCTACATCCACATGACCCTGGAATGGATGTCGCGCTTTGGTTTGAAGGTGATCGAAACGGACGACGGCTTTTCCGTGGCACCCCAAACCGCGCGGGGCGGGCACTATGCGATCGAATCGGACTGGTCCGGGGCGGGATACTGGTATTCCCTCATGGCACTCGCAGGCGAAGGCGAACTCGAACTCATGCATCTGCGTCAGTCCAGCCTGCAGGGGGACCGGGCTCTGGCGGATCTGTTCGTGCCCTTGGGCGTCAGAAGCCGCTTTGAAACCGACCGCGTGATCCTGAGCCCCGGGCCCCGGGCGGAACGCTTCGAGGCCGATTTCACCGACATCCCCGATCAGGCCCAAACCTTTGCCGTCTGCTGCGCCGGACTCGGTATCCCCGCCCGGCTCACCGGCCTGAAAAGCCTTCGCATCAAAGAGACCGACCGCATTGCGGCGCTGGAAACCGAATTGGCCAAATTCGGCTGCACCGTCCGCGTGGAGGGCGACGTGGCCATGGAACTTCCCGGCGGGGCACTGAACGTCGCCGGACAAACCGTACACACCTACGACGATCACCGCATGGCCATGGCGTTCGCCCCGCTGGCGGCGCTGGGGCCGCTGGCACTGGATGATCCGGACGTGGTGGCCAAATCCTATCCGGGATTCTGGCGGGACTGGGAACTGACGGTCTGATATGGCACCCTCTAAAGAACTTCCCCGTCCCGGCCAGCGCTGGATGTCCTCCTCCGAACCCGAACTCGGCCTCGGCCTGGTGCTTGAGGCGGATCCCACTCGCGTCCGTTTGCTCTTTCCCGGCGCACAGGAAATGCGGAACTACGCACTCGAAAGTGCCCCGCTGGTCCGCGTCCGCTTCGCGGTCGGCGATTCCGTGGCTTCTTCGGAAGGCGACAGCTTCCGGGTGGACACCGTTGATGAGCAGGACGGCCTGATCACCTACCGCGGCGAAGGCCAAAGCCTGCCCGAATCCCGGCTGGCTGACTCCCTCACCGATCAGGGCCCCAAAGAACGTCTGCTCCAGGGTGAAACCGACTCGCCGGAAGCGTTCCAGACGCGGATCGACACCTGGCAGCAGCTTCACCGTCTCTGGCAACACCCCGGCCTCGGCCTTATGGGCGGCCGCATCGACTGGATTCCCCACCAGATCGCCATCGCCCGCGAGGTCACCCGCCGCATGCACCCCCGGGTGCTTCTGGCCGATGAGGTGGGGCTTGGAAAAACCATCGAAGCCTGTCTGATTCTCCACCACGGCCGGATCACCGGGCGCATTCAGCGGGCCCTGATTCTGGTGCCCGAAGCCCTGATCCATCAGTGGTTCGTCGAACTCCTGCGCCGCTTCAATCTCTCCTTCAGCCTCTACGACGCCGAACGCTGCGCGGCGGCCGGCGACCGGAACCCCTTTCTCGAAGAGCAGTGGATTCTCTGTCCGCTCTCTCTCCTGGCCGATGACCCCGCGCTTCGCGATGCCGCCGTGGAGGCAGGCTGGGATCTACTGATTGTCGACGAAGCCCACCATCTCGCCTGGTCCGCAGAGGCCCCCTCCCCCGCCTACACCGCCGTGGAGGCCCTGGCGCATTCGGTGGACAGCGTGATTCTCCTCACCGCCACCCCAGAACAGATGGGGATCGACTCCCACTTTGCCCACCTCCGCCTGCTCGATCCCGACCGGTATCCGGATCCCGACCGCTTCCGTGCCGAGCAGAACGGCTACACCGAAGCCGTCCGTGCCGCCGCCGAACTCCGGGACGCGGGTGATCTCGACGGCCTCAAAGCCCTGCTGCGCCGCCACGGCCCCGGACGGGTCATGTTCCGCAATACCCGCGATGTTATCCAGGGCTTTCCCGCGCGGCTCCCCCGCCCGGTCAGCCTTGCCCAGGAACCGGAGGCCAAAACCGACTGGCTGGCGGCGTTTCTGGACGAAAATCCGGATGAAAAAGTGTTGGTGATGACCCAAAATCCCGATGCGGTCCTCGCCCTGCAGGCCGGCCTGCAAAAACGCAACGATCCGCCCATGGTCCTCTTCCACGAAGGACAGACGCTGCTGGAACGCGACCGGCAGGCCGCGTGGTTCGCCGATCCCGAAGGTGCCCGGGTTATGATCGCCTCGGACATCGGCGGCGAGGGACGCAACTTCCAGTTTGTCCGTCATCTGGTCCTGCTCGATCTGCCGGCCGATCCGGAACGCATCGAACAGCGTATCGGCCGCCTGGACCGCATTGGCCAGAAATCCGACATTCACATACACCTACCGGTTTGTGAAGGGACCCCGGAGGCGGGGCTGCTGCGCTGGCTGCACGGGGGCCTGGACATGTTCCGGCGTCCGCTCCAATGCGCCCACCGCTGTCTGGAGGCCTTCGCCGACCGCCTGAACGCGGTGGATGATGCGCTGATCCGCGAAACCCGTGTGGCCGTGGCGCAATGGGAAAGCGAACTGCGGGAAGGTCACCACCGGCTCTTACGCTGGAAACACGAACTCGAAAGCGCACCGGATCGCGACATCGCCCTGCTGCGCAGTGCCGATGCGGATCCCGATCTGCTGCCCTTTGCGGAAACACTCTGGGAACAGTTCGGACTGACGATGGAATGCCTGCGGGATCAGGATTATCTCCTCCGCGCCGGCCCCTTTTACACCGGAGAACTGCCACTGCGTGAGGAGGGCCTGCGGTTCACGCCCTCGCGCACCCGGGCACTGGAGCGCGAAGATCTGGATCTGCTCACCTGGGATCATCCCCTGCTCCGGGATGCCATCGAAGCCCTGCTCAGTTCCCGAAGCGGCACCTGCGGATGGTTCAAAGCCGAAGGCCTGGACTATCCCTGCCTGCAGGCGGTCTATATCCTCGACCCCATGGCCCCCGCAAAGGTGCCCAACCACCGCTTTCTGCCCCCCACGCCCCTGACCGTCACCGTGGACGCGCTCGGACGCGAGCACAAAACCCCGCTGGTGCTCGGCGGTCTCGCCGATCCTTCAGCACTGCTCGACAACGCCAGTTTCCGAACCGACTGGCTCCCCGCGCGCATCGAAAACACCGCCGGCATCGCCCGGCACCGCGCCGGAAACCTATGCCGTCAGGCCATCGCCGCCGCCACTGAAACCCTCGACCGCGAACTCAGCCGCCTGCGGGAGCTTCGTGAAATCAACGACCACATTCGCGAATCCGAACTCACCGCCCTCGAAACCGAAAAAGCCCAAATCCTCCACGCCCTCCAGACCGCCACCCCCCGCCTCGATGCCCTGCGGATTATGCTGCCGGGCGAAAACCCATGATAAAAAATCCCAAAGGATCGCTGCGCCGGACCCCGGACAGAGAAAAAACAGCCTCTCCTAAGAACCACTTGGAATGATTTATCCAAGGGCCATCATATCGAGCAATCGCGCGTCCCCACCCTGTGACATCACAGTTTTGGCAAAAAAATTCTGTTGCCCATCATTCTGCCCTACATCATTCTGACACATTCGACACTCGAAGGGCTTCCAACCCCATCCAGTCCTTCCCCGGCAGCTTTCGCCCGGCCGACTTCCTGTCTTTCCCAAA
>PXDP01000335.1 GCA_003565035.1 PVC group bacterium
AGCGATACCGAAGAGATCTTATGCGTTCGGTCGCAAGCTCCCACCTAGCCGCTGATCCGTCCTCGTCGCAGGCTCCTGCGGGCGGGCGGCGAGGTCGCATAAGATCGTCTTCGTTATAGCTCCCCAGCTCCCGGCGCTCCCCCCCTTGCAGGGGGCCGCCCCTCCGCTTGGTCGGGGGGTGTCGCCGCGACTGCATCACGTTTTGACGCCAATGGTTCCGTAGTCGTCGCAACACCCCTGTGGCAAGCACAGTGCCGCCGGGGGGCTTATGCGTTGACCGGTCGGGTGACCTGGCTGACCTTCTGGAGGGTGATGCATTCCACTGGACAGACCTCCACGCAGGCTCCGCAGCGGATGCATTCGTTCTGGTCGAGATGCAGCCGGTTGTAGTTGCGGGTGTTGGTGCTGGGGATGTAGCCGCTGATCCGGTCGTTCTGATCGTAAATCAAATCGCTGACTTTCACGATGCAGTTTTCCACCGGTTTGACCTGCAGGCAGCGGTCACAATAGATGCAAAGATCATTGTCGATTTCAAATTTGTAGTGGCAGAGATAGCAGCGCGAGGCTTCCGTAGCGCTGTCTTTTTTGGACAAACCTTCCTCAACTTCGTCGGTCACCCCCCGCGTAGACGGGTCGCGTTCGGGCATCTCGAGGCGGGGCAGGGCATCCAGGGCCCGTGTACGTCCGGTGGTTTTCGCGTCCTCAGCAATGACCACCGTTTCGAATCGGTCGGTGCCCATAAGTTCCCGGTCCACGGCGCGGGCGACGGATTTGCCGTGCCCAATGGCTTCGATCAGCGATCCGGGACCGTTGAGCGCGTCGCCGGCTATGTGAAGACCCGGAATCTCCCGCCACCAGCCGGCGGCTTTCTGGCCGGTTCCCAGCAGCAGGGTGGTGCAGGGGACCTCGAACTCGCTGCCGGGAACCGTCTCCGGGCGGGCGCGTCCGTCCGGCTGTGCGATCATGCGGGTCTCCGCGAAACGCACGGCGCAGACCCCGCCATCGCTGTCACCGAGAATTTCCACCGGCGCAACATTGAAACGGGCGGTGACCCCTTCGGTTTTGAATTGGTGGAGTTCGTGTTCGCCAATGTACATTTCTTTCGGCGAGCGCCGGTAGTACATCCCGACCCGGGCGGCCCCCAGACGGCGGGCCATACGGGCGCAGTCCACGGCGGTGAAGCCCCCGCCAATCACCACCACCTCACCGCCGACCTCCGGCCGCTCCCCGGCGTTGACTGCTTTGAGAAAGGTGAGCCCGTGATGTACGCCGGACAGCCCGATGCCCGGCAGCTCCGGGAGGTTGGGCTCGTGGGTGCCGGCCGCAAGAATCACCGCGTCGAAGTTCTCCCGCAGAGCCGACAGCCTGGCCGCGTCGATCCGTTGGTTGCATTCGAAGCGGACTCCCTGGGCGGCGATTTGGTTCACTTCGCGGCGGACAATCTCACGGGGCAGCCGGAATTCGGGGATGCCCTGGATCATTAGACCGCCCGCTTCGCTGTGGGCCTCGAATACGGTGACCGCGTGCCCCTGGAGGCAGAGTTCGCGCGCGGCGGTCAGTCCCGCGGCCCCGCCGCCGACCACGGCCACGTTTTTTCCGCTGGGCGGAAAGAGCGGATCGAGTCGAACCGGATCTTTGGACTGCATAAAATCATCGGCGGAGCGTTTGGAGAAGCAGATGGCGACCGGCTCACCGAGACCGTCCCAGCCGTGACGGCAGGCCGGTTCGCAGGGGCGGGTGCAGGTACGTCCCAGAATGGCGGGAAAGACATTGTCGCGAAGATTGATGCGGTAGGCTTCCGCATAGTTCCCGAGGCGCACGGCATCCAGATAGCCCGGGATATCCGTATCGGCCGGACAGGCGGCGCGGCAGGGCACGTTTTTCGCCATCCAGTCGAAATCTTTGGCGTGGCATCCTTCGCCCTCAGGCATGGAAAGGGCACATTGCGGGGGTTGGTGAAGCGTCTGTGATGTCATTTTGTCTTATTATCAGGCCCGGGCAGAAGGGTCCAACCCAAAACCGACACATATCGTTGAGAAGTATGATTTATCTTTTTCCTTGCAGGAGCGGGGGTTTGGCCGTAGCAAATGCTGGTCTTTCTTTCAACAACCGAGGATTAACCAAAACCCATGAACATTCACGAATATCAAGCAAAAGCCCTTTTCCGCGAGGCGGGAATTTCGGTGCCGGAGGGACGGCTGGCCACCAGCGTCGATCAGGCTGTTTCCGCATTTGAAGAATTAAACGCGCCGATTGTGGCGGTCAAAGCACAGGTCCATGTGGGCGGCCGCGGCAAAGCGGGGGGCGTAAAGCTGGCCCGCAGCGCTGAGGAGGTCCGCGCCGCCGCTGAAGCGATACTGGGCATGGACATCAAGGGGCATACGGTTCACCGGCTCTGGATCGAAAAGGGCAGTGATATTCAGCGCGAGGCGTATGTGAGTGTGATTCTGGACCGTTCCGCCAAGAGCGTGGGCTTTATTGCCAGTGCCGAGGGCGGCATGGATATCGAGGAGGTTGCCGAGAGCACCCCGGAGAAAATTCTCCTCTTCGGCGTGAACGACTACAGCTTCCCGGAAGCCGAGGCCCGCAAGGCGGCGGCGCAGTTGTTCGACGGACAGGGCGTGGACGCGATTGTCGATGTGCTGCACAAACTGCACACGCTGTTCCTGGAGAAAGATCTCTCTCTGGTCGAAATCAATCCGCTGGTCCTCACCGGCTCCGGAGAGGTGGTGGCCCTGGACGGAAAGGTGAATATCGACGACAACGCGCTGATGCGTCAGCCGGACCTGCTCGAACTCCGCGACATGAACGAGGAGAGCGAGGCCGAAATCGAGGCCAAAGAAAAAGGCCTGGCGTTTATTCAGCTCGACGGCGATATCGGCTGCATGGTGAACGGCGCCGGTCTGGCGATGGCCACCATGGACATGATCAATCTCTTCGGCGGCAAGCCCGCCAACTTCCTGGATGTGGGCGGCAGTTCCAATCCCGAAAAAGTGGTGCATGCTTTCCGGTACATTCTCGCGCCCGGCAACATCAAAGCGGTGCTGATCAATATCTTCGGCGGGATCACCCGCTGTGATGACATCGCCCGGGGGATTCTCAAAGCCTTCGACACCATGGACATCTCCGTGCCGGTGGTGGTCCGCCTGACCGGCACCAACGCGGAGGAGGGCAAAGCGCTCCTGGAAGGCTCCAAACTGATTCCGGCGACCTCGTTTGCCGAGGCTGTCAAAAAAACCATCGCACTCGGGAAAGGAGAAGCGGCATGAGTATTTATATCGACAACGACACACAGGTGATTGTCCAGGGCATTACCGGCCGTGACGGCTCGTTTCACACCGGGCAGATGCTCGAATACGGCACGAAAATTGTCGGCGGGGTCACGCCCGGCAAGGGCGGTCAGACCGCCAATGGCGTACCGGTGTTCAACAGTGTGGCCGAGGCCAAAGCCGCGGTGCGGGTGGATGCGACGGTGATTTATGTGCCCGCCAAATTTGCCAAAGGCGCGATGCAGGAGGCGGTGGACGCGGAGATTCCGCTGATCATCTGCATCACCGAAGGCGTGCCGGTGAACGACATGGTGGGCATTTACCATCAGGTGCGGGCCAAAGGGCTGACGCTGATCGGTCCGAACTGTCCCGGACTCATCAGTCCCGGAAAAAGCAAGATCGGCATCATGCCGGGCAGCATCTGCATTCCCGGCAAGGTTGGGGTTATCAGCCGTTCCGGTACGCTGACCTATGAGATTGTGCACGCGCTGACCGGACTGGGCATTGGCCAGTCCACCTGTGTGGGCATTGGCGGCGATCCGATTGTGGGGAGCAATTTCCGCGATGTGCTGCCGCTGTTTGAGAACGATCCCGACACGGAAGCGATTGTGCTGGTGGGGGAAATCGGCGGGGACGAAGAGGAAAAAACCGCCGCGTATATCAAAGAAAACATCCGCAAACCCTGTTTCGCGTACATTGTCGGTGCCAGTGCGCCGGAAGGCAAGCGGATGGGCCATGCGGGCGCGATTGTTTCCGGCAACGCCGGGACGGCCGCCTCCAAGCAGAAAGCCTTTGCCGATGCCGGCGTCCCTGTCGCCAAAACCATTGACGAGGTCGCGGAAAACGTGGCCAAGGCGTTTGGGTGAGCGCCGAGTAGCTCGACCCTGATCGTTTTTTACAGAAGAAAAGGGAGGGGATAAAGGTGCCCAAAGGGAGGATAGCCTTTCAGGCTGTCTCCCTGCCTCTCCGCCGCCTCAGGCTGAAAGCCTAAGCTCCTTTTGAAACGAACCCGTCGGGCATAAACCCATTCCGGAATGCCCTACGGCTCTCCGTTTCATTCCTGGAATTCCATCAAAAGAGATCACAAACCATCCCTTTTCTTAAAAGGTTTACGGATTTCTTAGCATCCGTTGTCCGGCGTAGACATCCGTTGGGCATTTTTGATTATCGTTAGGGTCGGACTTCGGTGTTAGAAAAATCAGCCGTAGGAATGCCCCTTCGCGCGCCTATTCGTTTGACAAATTATGTTTATGACTACATCATATAGTCATGAAAACACTCTCCGTATCTGAATTCAAAAAAAACTGTACCCGGGTTCTGCGTGAACTTCCTCTGAGTGGGGAACCCATTCTGATTACCAGTCGGAGAAAAGTGGTGGCAAAGGTGATATCGACCCGGCAAAAGGGAGTACATCCCTCTTGGGGGGCATTGTCCGGTCGGGTTCTTCACGTTGCGGAGGATTTTGATGCCCCCATGGGAGACCAGGAGTGGGATGCTTCTCAATGACTTATCTTCTGGATACGCACATTTGGATCTGGCTGTTGGATTGTCCTGAGAAACTTTCCGTTGCTGCGGCTGAGGCAATTAATGATCCTGCAGGAGGATGCTGCGGAGTAGCGGACATCAGCATTTGGGAGATTGCCCGAAAAGAATCCTTGGGCAAGCTGGAACTCTCTCTCTCCTCCAGAATTTGGCTGTGTCGTGCCACGCAATCACCCGGTATCGAGATGTTGCGGGCAGATGCGGAGATCGCCTGGGAATCCTGTAACCTTCCGGGGGAATTTCATCGGGACCCCGCAGACCAGATTATTGTGGCCACGGCTCGTATTCTCGGACTGACGCTTATCACCCGTGATGAAAAGATTCTCAACTATTCCGGGGTAAAATCACTCTGGTAGCGCTAATAGTATACACATTTTGCTGAGCCATTCCTGACCGTTGGCCCGAAGACCGCTGCCCTTTCAAACTGAGGTCTGGAACCCTTCCGCGATGCGCCCGCTTAAAACTCGAAAAAAAGTCTGGTCTTTCGTTTGAAGGCTGTTTATCTTTCAGGCCTTAACCTTCTTCAGGAGACTTGATATGGCCGAATTGGAATTTGAAATAACCGAGACCCCGAAAAAGAAACAGAAAGCCGACGTGGCCGGCTGGATGGTCGCGCTTGCGGTGATTACCTTTGTCTGTTTCGCCGGCGCGTTGGCCATGCAGGTGATGGAGCGGATGTATCATCGGGGTCAGTTGCCGAATGATGCGGATCCCTATTCGACACCGGCCTTGCTGCCCTGATTGGCGGGATCGTTTTTGATGTGCCCTGTGGCTGGCGGCTTTCCTAAGCGTCCGCAAGCCCGCAGGGCGTTTTACTCCGGCGTTCTGCTCCGGCTTTTTTCTTGGGAGTGATGATCTATGCAGGGAAATATACTGGGTTGGATTGAAGAGGCCACCCCCTTTATCGCATCGCCCTGGAACCGGGTGTTCAGCCGCGTGCTTGTGGGACTCGGTCTTCTTCTGGTGTGTGCCCTGGCAAACTGGATTGCCAAGCGGGTGATTGTGCGGGTGATTCATAAAATCACCCGGAAAACCCGGGTGAAATGGGATCAAACCCTTTCGGATCGCGGGGTCTTTATCCGCCTGTCGCATTTGGTGCCGGGTCTGATTTTATACCACGGCGCGCACTTGTTTGAGGAACCGATGACCACGCTTTGGCTGCAGCGGATGGCCATGGCCTACGTGGGGATCTGCGTGGCCGCGAGTCTGCATGCGCTGCTGAACGCACTGCAGGATATTTACCGCAGTTTTCAGGACGCGCATGTCAAACCGATCACCGGCTATGTGCAGTCGGTCCAGCTGGTGCTGTGGCTGGGGGCGGTTGTGTACGCGGTGGCGACGCTGATGGGCCGCTCACCGGCGGGTTTCCTCACCGGTCTGGGGGCGCTCAGCGCGGTGCTCATGCTGGTGTTCCGGGACACCATCCTGGGCCTGGTGGCCGGGGTACAGCTCACCGCCAACGACATGGTGCGCATTGGCGACTGGATTGAGATGCCCAAGTACGGCGCCGACGGGGATGTGATTGATATCACACTGCATACGGTCATGGTGCGCAACTTTGATCAGACGATCACCACGATTCCCGCCCACGCACTGATTGCGGATTCCTTCAAAAACTGGCGGGGGATGCACGAGTCCGGCGGCCGGCGGATCAAGCGCTCGCTGATGGTGGATCTTCATTCGGTGAAATTCTGTGAGCCGGAGCTGCTGGAGAAATTCGCCAGGGTGCAGGTGCTCAAAGACTACATCGCGGAGCGCCGCAAACAAATCGACACCTGGAACGAAGAAAACAAGGTGGATCTTTCCTGTCCGCTCAACGGTCGGCGGATCACCAATCTTGGCACGTTCCGGGCCTATATTACCGATTATTTGAAGCATCATCCGGCCATTCATCAAAGCGGCATGGTGTTTTTGGTGCGCCAGATGGAGCCCACCGAAAAAGGCGTGCCTCTGGAAATCTATGTGTTCACCAAGGATACCCGCTGGCCGGTGTATGAAGGCATTCAGGCGGATATTTTTGATCACCTGATTGCAGCTGCCCCGTGGTTTGACCTATCGCTTTTCCAGACACCCAGTGGTTCGGATGTCCGTTCTCGCTTGCAAGCGGAATTTTCCGGGGTATGATGCGCGCATGTCTGTTAAAAATTTAACGATCCCTTTTCTTTTACTGTTTGTGGCGGCCTGCGGCCGTCAGCCCCGGGTCCGGACGTACCTGGAGGAAATTCAGGTGCCCACGCAGTCCGTTCCGCAGGTGGCGGGAACCGGGCCCATGGCCGATTTGCCGTCGAATTTGCCGCCGGATCATCCGCTGCGCAATCTCCAGCAGGAGGATTTGCCGCCCAACCATCCTTTGCGGACAGGTGAAGGGGCCGGCACCGCCGGGTTGCCCCCGGATCATCCGTTGCGGACGATGCAGGCTCCCCCGCTCACGGTGGACCCGATTCCCGAAAATCTGCCCGAAGGTCATCCGACCTTTGACATGGCGAACGCCCCCATTTTGACCGATCCGAATCCTCCCCGCGCTCCGGTGCCGGCCGCTCCGTCCGCCGCCGCGCCGATGATGGGGCGCGAATCGGAAGTGCCCCCGCCGCCTTCGGCCAGCGATCTGGCCTGGGAAGTGCCAGAGGGCTGGCGGCAGCAGGCCGGGGCCGGCATGCGTCTGGCCTCGTTCACGGTTGAAGGAGATGACTCCGGTGCGCTGACCACGCTGATTGTTCTGGGCGCGGGGGCCGGCGGGGTGGAGGCCAACATCCGCCGCTGGCGCGGAGAACGCGGTCTGCCCCCCGAGGCACCCTCCGAACCGATGCGGGTGGCCGGACAAATTGAATTTGTCTTTGTGGATATGGTCAATGAATCGATTCAGGCCGGGGACACGCTGACCACGGTGGGCGCCATCTTTGATCTGGGCAACCGCACTGCCTTTCTGAAGTTTGTGGGCCCCCCCGAAGTCGTGGCCCGCCAGCGCATTCCCTTTTTGCAGCTTGCCGGATCGCTGCGCCGGGTTGAGGAGACACCATGAAGGTATTCGCGAATATCAAACTGACCGTTTTCTGTCTGTTTTGGCTGGGGGTGCTGACCTTCTGGGGCACCGTCTATCAGGTGGACAACGGGATTTATCAGGCGCAGCACCGCTTTTTTGATTCGCTGATCTTTTTCGGCCCCCTGTTTATTCCGCTTCCCGGCGGCATGTTGACCATGGGGGTGCTGTTTCTGAATCTGATCGCCTCGTTTTTTGTGCATTATCAGGCCGGCTGGAAAATGCCGGGGCTGATGCTGACGCATTTGGGGCTGCTGCTGTTGCTGCTGGGGGGCTTGTTTACCCGTCTCACCGGCATTGAGGCGCAGATGAGTCTGTTGCCGGGGGAGGGGAGCAATCTGGCGGAGGATTTGCGGGAGTGGGAATTCGCGCTGACGGATGAAATTTCCACCGTGCGCGAGGTGCGGGCGATTGATTTTAGGGATCTTGAGGAGGGGATGCGCTTTGCGCTGGATGATTCCGGTCTGCGCTTTGTGGTCGAGGCCCTGAATCACAATTCACGGGCAATGCAGGTCCGGGATGATCTGCGGGCCGAGAATGCTCCGGTCAACGCCAGCGGCATTTCGTTTATCCAGCCTGAACGCCTCGCCAAAGAGCCGCCGGAAAACCGGCCCTCGCTGCTGGTCCGGGTCGAAGGGGCCAAAGAACCCATGCGGGCCCTATTCTGGGGGGGGGAGATTCGTTTTCTGCCCATCGAACTGCCCGATGGCGGCGTGCGTTTCCTGCGGCTGCGCCGCAAGCAGCATTCGCTGCCGCTGTTTATGGAGCTGGTGGAATTTAACCGCACCTATTATCCCGGCAGTCAAATTCCCAAAGATTACCGCAGTCTCATCAACGTGCATCTGGGCGAAGATATGGAGCGGAACGCGGTGATCAAAATGAATGAGCCGTTCCGGCATCAGGGCTGGACCTTTTATCAGCAGTCCTTTGCGGTTATGGACGACAATACGGAGATGTCCGTTTTTGCTGTGACCCGTAATTACGGCCGGTTGATCCCGTACTGGGGCACCGGTATCACCTCGCTGGGCCTGGCGATGCATTTTCTGCAGCTGCTGATCCTCCAGCTCCGCCGCCGGAGGAAATCCGCATGAAAACTCTCTTTGCTGTCTTTGCGCTGACCTTTGCTTCTTTTTCTCTTCGGGCCCAGGCGCCCGCCGAACCGCCGGAGCGGCTGCTGCGCGTGGTGGGTGCCATGCCGGTGCTGCACGATGGCCGGGTGATGCCCCTGGATACCTTCGCCCGTCTGCACCTGTTGCAATTCTCCGGGAAAAGAACGATTCAGGATCAGTCCGCGCTGGAATGGATGCTGGATGTGCTGTTTGAACCGGAACAGACCCGGTCTCAGCCCTTGTTTTTAATCAATAATCATGCTGTTCTTGAGGCCATGGGGGTTCCGGTGACGGAGACCTTTGACGGCGACAGCAAACCGAGCACCCGACGGTTCAGTTTTAACCATCTGCTTCCGGGACTGGAACAGCTCGAAACGCTGGCGCGAAAGGCGGACCAAATGAACCCCGACGATCGCGGACCGGTGGAAACCGAGATGATCCGGCTGTTCACGAATATTTACACCTACCGCTCTCTGGGATTGGTGTTTGCGTATTTGCGTCCTTCCCCGGCTCTGCACATCGAGGACCTTCCCCTCAAGGAAACCCTGGGTCTGGATTCGCGCGAAGAGGATTTCGCGTATTTTGAACTTAGGCCCCTGGCAGAAACGCTCTCCGGACGGTTTCGTCAAAACGGCGAAGCGGGGGGGATGCCGGATATCAGCGACGCGGAAATGAGTTTCCTGCTGAGCATGAGTGAATTCTGGCATCGCAGTCAGCGCATGCCCTTTCAGGTTCTTCCGGCCGCGCCGCACGGCGAGCCGGAGTGGCTGGCCCCCTTTGACGCGATGTATCAGGATCAGCGCGATAAAGAACTGTCCAATGCGGCCGCGCGGCTGGCGGCATTTGGACGGGCCTGGCGGGCCGGTGACTGGGAGACGGCGCAGGAGGCTTACCGCGAGGTGAACGAATTTGTTCAGGGACGCATGCACCATGTCCGCGACGTAGGCCTGGCCATGAGCGAGGCCCGCTTCAACCGGGCCAATTTCTTCGGTAAAGCCAAATCGCTTTACTTCATTGGCTTCCTGCTTGCGTTTGCGGCCCTGATCACCGGCAAGGCGCTGCTGCGAAATCTCGCATGGCTGCCGATCGGGGTTGCCACCCTCTGGCACATCATCGGGCTCTCCTGGCGGGTCTACCTCACGGCCCGCCCGCCGGTGACCAATCTCTATGGCACCTTCCTGTTTGTGGGGCTGGTGTGTCTGCTGCTGGCATTTCTCATTGAGGCCTTTCAAAAGAACGGCCTGGGGCTTTTTGCCGGGTCCTTTGTTGCACTGACCTTTCTCTTTCTGGCTGACCGCTTTGCCGTGGAGGGCGACACCCTCGGCAAGGTAGTGGCGGTGCTGGCCTCCAATTTCTGGCTGAGTACGCACGTGATCGCGGTGACCACCGGGTACGCCGGGGTCTGGATCGCCGGGGTGTTCGGGCATATCTGGCTGGTGATGAAGCTGATGAACCGGCCCAAAGAAACGCTTCGCCCGGTCATGAGTGCCCTGGACGGTCTGCTGGGCTTCGGCCTGACTTTTGCTTTTCTCGGCACCATGCTCGGCGGCGTCTGGGCGGATCAGTCCTGGGGACGTTTCTGGGGCTGGGACCCCAAAGAAAACGGTGCGCTGCTGATCGTGCTCTGGACGGCGGTGGTCTATCATGCGCGCATTGCCGGGATGATCCGTGAGGTCGGTACCGCCGCCATGGCGGTGCTGGGCTGCGTGATGGTGATGCTGGCGTGGCTGGGCATCAACCTGCTCGGTGTCGGACTGCACTCGTACGGATTCACCAACGCCATGGCGGTTGGCTTCTATACCTACGTGGCTGCGGAAATCGTGTTTGTGGCGGTGACGGTCGGTTTCCTGATGATCCGCGACCGGGCCCCGGCCCGGACGGGCGCTGCGGGAGCGTCGGCAGATACGGAAACCGGCGAATCCGTCCCGAAAGACCGTTCACAGGAAGAGCCGATTCCGCTTCAGTTGCTCTCCGGTCTGCTGACCCTGTTCGGCGCCATGGGTGTCTTTGCGTTCGTGACCCTGAATGTCTTTTCCTCCTCGGCAAGCCTGTCGGCCGCTCTGATCAAACTTGGCATTTCGCCCTTCCTGCTGGCCGGGTCCATGTTTGTGCTGTTTGCCTCCGCCCTGGCGGGCGGGATCGGCCTGCACAAGAAAACCGACTGGGGCTGGTCGCTGGCACTGTTTGCGATGATGTTCAATCTCTTCACTAAAGTGCTCTCAGTCGCCAAAATGGGCATTGAACTGATGCGGCTGCCGCAGGAAACCTTTGAAATCATCTATGGCGAGCCCAGCGTGTTTCTTCTGCAGAAAGGCATCAACGCGCTGATTTCTTTGATCGTGATTGTGTATCTGCTGCGCAAGCCCATCCGCGAACGCTTCGGGATATCCGACGAATCCTTTGCCAAACGCCTGCTGGTGATTTCCGGGATCGCGTTTGCCCTGCCGGTGTTCTTCACGATCTATTATCTCCTCCGCTGACTCCGCTTTAGCATTGATTGCACCGGGATTCCCGATATAGGAATTCCCCTCGAATTGAATTGTCCACTCCAACCCCATCCTCCATCTCTATGAAACGTATTTACAACTTCAGCGCCGGACCGGCCACGCTTCCTCTCGAAACCCTGCAGCAGGCCCAGGCCGATTTTGTGGATTATCAGGGCTCCGGCATGTCCATCATGGAAATGAGCCACCGCGGCAAGCATTACGATGCGGTGCATCAGGAGGCACTGGCCAATTTCCGGGAGCTGCTGTCGGTGCCCGACACCCATGAAATCGTGTTCATGCAGGGCGGTGCCACCTCGCAGTTTTCGTTTGTGCCGATGAACCTGCTGCATCCGGGTCAGACGGCGGATTACATCAACTCCGGTGCCTGGGCGAAGAAGGCCATTGCCGAAGCTAAAGTGTTCGGTTCCGTGAATGTGGCGGCGGATTTTGGCAAAGAAATCCCCACCCGCCAGGCCTATGCCGATGAGCTGAAGCTGACGCCCGGGGCGGCCTACCTGCACTGCACCTCCAACGAGACCATTTCCGGCGCGCAGATTAAAGCTTTCCCGGAAACGGAGGCCCCGCTGGTTTCCGATATGTCTTCCGATATTCTCAGCCGCGCGCTGGATATCTCCAAGTTCGGGCTGATTTACGCCGGTGCCCAGAAGAACCTGGGACCCTCCGGTGTCACGCTGGTGATCATCCGCAAGGATCTGGCCGAGCAGGCCAACGCCAACATTCCCGAAATGTTCAAGTACCAGACCCACGTTGCCAATCAGTCCCTGTACAACACCCCGCCGACCTTTGCGGTGTACATGCTCTGCCTGGTCACCCGCTGGCTCAAAGCGCAGGGCGGAGTGGCGGCCATGGAGGCGCTGAACAACCGCAAGTCCGCCACGCTGTATGATCTGATCGACAGCACCGACTTTTACCGCGGCACCGCGCTGCCCGAATTCCGCTCCACCATGAACGTCACCTTCCGTCTTCCGACCGAAGAGCTGGAGGCCGCCTTCATCAAGGAAGCCAAGGCGATGGACATGGACGGCCTCAAAGGCCACCGCTCCGTGGGCGGAATCCGCGCGTCCATCTACAACGCCTTCCCCGAAGAGGGTGTGGATGCGCTGGCGGCCTTCATGAAAGACTTTGAAGCCAAACACGGATAATTTCGTTTTCGCATTGCATTCCGCTGAATTTTCCGATTAAGCGGGATCTCGTTTGCGCACCCGTAGCTCAACTGGATAGAGTGTCGGCCTCCGAAGCCGAAGGTTGCAGGTTCGAACCCCGCCGGGTGCACCATTTTTTCATTTCCACGGGAAGAGACAGACCATGGACATCAATGCCTTTCAGGGCCTTCGCACCGATTTGCGCGCCCCGGATCAACTCCGCCCCGTGACACTGGAACCCGGTATCGCCCCTGCCGCCACCGGCTCCTGCCTGATTTCTTTCGGCAACACCCAAGTGATTTGCGGAGTCACCATCGAGGACAAAGTTCCCGGATGGATGCGCTATCAGAAAATCCCCGGCGGATGGCTGACCGCCGAATACAGCATGCTGCCGTATTCCACCGCCGACCGCAATCAGCGGCCTGGCGCCAGTCCCAACGGACGCAGCATGGAGATTCAGCGGCTGATTGGCCGGTCCCTCCGCGCCGCCATTGATCTGAACATTCTCGGGCCCAAAACCGGGTGGATCGACTGTGATGTGCTGCAGGCCGACGGCGGCACCCGCACCGCCGCCATCACCGGCGGCTACGTCGCCCTGGCCCTGGCGGTGAAAAAGCTCCTCAAAGAGGGGGGCCTGAAACAGGACCCCATGATCGCCCAAATCGCGGCCATCAGTGTCGGAATCGTCAAAGGCACCCCCATGCTCGATCTCTGTTACGAAGAGGATGTGGCCGCCTCGACCGACACCAACACCGTCATGACCGCCATGGGGAATTTTATTGAGGTGCAGGGCACCGCCGAGGATGGCGCCTACACCCGCGACGAGCTGAACGCCATGCTCGATCTGGCCGAAAAGGGTTGCCGCGAGCTGATCGAGATTCAGCGCGCCGCAATTGGGTAGCCACAGAGCTTTCTTTCAACACCCCACCCCCTTAAACAGGAACCGCTATGCTGAACGTCGCACTGTTTGGACCGCCCGGAGCCGGGAAAGGCACGCAATCGGATTTTCTGGTTGAAAAATTCAACCTGGGCTACATTTCCACCGGAGATTTGCTGCGCAAAGAACTCAAGGCCGACAGTAAACTGGGCCGGGAGGCCAAAGATATTATCTCGGCGGGCGGTCTGGTGTCCGATGAAATCATTGTCCAGATTCTGGAGAAAACCATTGCCGAAAATCCTTATGCCAGCGGCTTTCTGTTTGACGGATTTCCGCGCACGCGCATTCAGGCCTACATTCTTGAAGGGCTGATGCTTAAACTGAACACAACCCTGGACTGCCTCATCAATCTGGAGGTGCCGGAGGAGGAGTCGGTCCGGCGTTTGCTGCTGCGCGGAAAAACATCGGGTCGGAGCGACGACAATGAGACGGTGATCCGGAACCGTCTGAAAGAGTATCATGACAAAACCCTGCCGGTTCTTGAGTTTTACCGTGCGCGGGGGCAGTGCGTGGATGTGGACGGCACCCAGTCGATTGAAGCGGTTCGGGATGATGTGGCGAAAATTGTCCAGGACCAATACAGCAAACGTCCGGTCAGCATTGTGATGTTCGGCTTTCCCGGATCCGGTCGCGGTTCGCAGGCCATGGCTCTGGCGGAGGAGTTCGGCCTGGAGTTTATCGCCACCGGCAGGATGCTGGAAGAGGAGATGGCGGCCGGTACAGACACCGGGCTGAAAATCCGCGAGCTGTACGAAAACGGACAGTTGGTGCCGGATGAGATTGTGATTCCGCTGATTGAGAAAAAACTGGAAAACTCCCGGGGCGTCCGGGGATTTATTTTCAAAGGCTTTCCCCGCACCCTGGTTCAGTCCTATATTCTGGACGGTCTGCTGAAAAAACATGAATGCTCGCTCTCCAAAATTCTCGAAATTGATGTGCCGACCCTGCAGCTCATCGAACGTCTGGACCGTCGAAGCCATACCGACAGCCGCATGCCTTACGACAGCAGCACCGAGAAAATCGTTCGCCGTTTGCGGGAGCACGAACTCAAAACGGTTCCGGTGATCGAAAAATACGAGCAAATGCATGGGGTGCAGAAAATCGACGGCACCGGAACGTTCGAGGAGGTCTTTGAGCGTTGTGCGGCGGAGGTCCGTACGCTGTTTCAGGTGGGGGGACGCCGGGGATGAAAACGCTTCTGCGACTCGGTGCCTGCTTCGGAATCAGTCTGATGCCGCTGACCGCAGAGATCGACTGGCGCATTTTTGACGGGTTGCCGGAGGTGCCCGAAAGCGAACAGCCCGAAGAAGCTCCCCAGGCTGAAGGCGAAGAGGTGCCCGAAGAAGGCGCGGATGGCGAAGAGCTGCCTGAAGAAGGCGTGGAGGGCGAAGAGGTGCCTGAAGAAGGTGAGCCCGGTGCTGAAGAGGGCGATGAGGGCGAGCCCGGCGGCGAGGAGATCGAACAGGGTCAAGACGGCGAACCCGGCGCCGAAGGCGAAGAGGCTGAACCTGAGGATCCCGGTGTTGAGGAGGGTGACGCGGGTCAAGAGGGCGAGCCCGGCGCCGAAGGCGAAGAGGCTGAACCAGAGGATCCCGGTGTTGAGGAGGGTGAGGCGGGCCAAGACGGCGAACCCGGAGCTGAAGGTGAACCTAGCGCTGAAGGTGCTGAAAGCGAGCAGGGCGTTGAGGGCGAACCCGGCACCGAAGGCGAAGAAGCCGAGCCTGAGGCTCCCAGTGTCGAAGAGGGCCTAGAGGGCTTGGACGGTGAGTCTGGCACCGGAGAGATTCCAGCGGGCCAGGAAGGCGAGCCGGGTGGCGAGGATGGGCCTGAGAGCCAGGAAGGTGAGCCGGGTGATGAAGGTACCGATCCGACTGATCTGACTGATCCGACTGATCCGACCGATACGACTGATCCGACTGATCCGTCCGATCCCGAAGACACGCCGGAGGGTTCCGAAATCCCGGAGGGGATTCCCGAGATCAGCGGGGAGGGGGAGGTGCCTGATTTTCCGCGGGAAGTGCCGGGGAGGCCCGGTCGCGGCACCGAGGTGTTTGTTCCCAGTGAACGAATCGAGGTCGATCAGGCGGTGGATTTTCCCTGGGATATCTGAGGGGATATCTGAGTCTTACCGCCGCGGGCGGCGGCGGCGGGGGCGGCGCTGCTGCGGACGCCGGCGGGGTTCGGGGGGCGGCGCGTTGGCCAAATCCCGGCTCCAGGCGGCGATGAGATCTGCCTGGTTTTCCCCTTTGGCCAGCAGGTCGAGCTTGTAGAAGACCAGGGCGTCCCGGAAATAGGGGCGGCGCACAAAACGCTGAATGCGCTCGGCACTGCGCCGGTCGCTGAATCGGTCCTGCGCTTTGAGAATATCGTTCATACGGTAGAGAATCCGGCGCGGAATCAGGATGCGGGCGGAAAGCTGTTCCTGAATGGACTGCAGGGCGGAGAGGAGGGCATCGGGTGCGGGTTCGTCGTCCCGGGA
>PXDP01000220.1 GCA_003565035.1 PVC group bacterium
CCGCCATCCGCGATCTCGAAACCGCTCTCTATGTTGCTGCCTGAGGAAATCCAATGAAGGTACTTTTTTTAGATGAGAGCGGTGATCACAACTTGTCGGTGATTGATCCACAATATCCCCTCTTTGTTCTTGGGGGGGTACTTATGAAACGGATTGATTGTCCTGCCCAAATAAAAAGGTCAACCCCCGCTACGCAGTGATCAACCTATGACCTTATTACCCCCTGGTTTTCCCAAGAATTAAATCAAATTTTCTACAATCTAACTAACCTCCGCCCTCTCTACCCTCTGACCTCTACCCTCTGACCTCTACCCTCTGACCTCACCCATGCCCAACATCTCCAACCTCGTCAAATCCATCCAGGACATCATGCGCAAAGACGCCGGCACCTACGGCGATGCCCAGCGCATTGAGCAAATGGCCTGGCTCTTCTTCCTGAAAATTTTCGACGACCGCGAAACCCAGCAGGAACTCTTCGACGACCACTACAAATCCCCCCTCAAGAAACACCTCCGTTGGCGCAACTGGGCCGCCGACGAAGAGGGCATCACCGGCGACGAACTCCTCGACTTCGTCAACAACACCCTCCTGCCCGCCCTCAAAAGCCTCACCGCCGGACAGGACCGCATCGGCGGACTCATCCGCATGACCTTCGAGGACGCCAACAACTACATGAAGAACGGCACCCTCCTGCGGCAGGTCATCAACAAAATCAACACCATCAACTTCAATGCCACCGACGACCGCCACCTCTTCGGCGACATTTACGAAAAAATCCTCAAAGACCTCCAGTCAGCCGGCAACGCCGGAGAATTCTACACCCCCCGCGCCGTCACCCAGTTCATCGTCGACCGCGTCAACCCCCGCCTCGGCGAAACCGTTTTCGATCCCGCCTGCGGCACCGGCGGTTTCCTCACCTGCGCCATCGACCACCTCCGCGATCAGGCCAAAGACGACAAAGACCTCGCCCTCCTCCAGGACTGTTTCTCCGGCATCGAGAAAAAACACCTCCCCCACGTTCTCTGCATGACCAACCTCATGCTCCACGGCATCGACGTCCCCTCCAACGTCCGCCACGGCAACACCCTCGCCCGGCCCCTCACCGACTGGAAGCCCCGCGAATACGTCGACTGCATCGTCACCAATCCCCCCTTCGGCGGCATGGAAGAGGACGGCATCGAAGCCAACTTCCCCTCCGAATTCCGCACCCGCGAGACCGCCGACCTCTTTCTCGTTCTCATCATGCGCGTGCTCAAGCCCGGCGGACGCGCCGGACTCGTCCTCCCCGACGGCACCCTCTTTGGCGAAGGCGTGAAAACCCGCATCAAAGAAAAGCTGCTGGAGGACTGCAACCTGCACACCATCGTCCGCCTCCCCAACGGCGTGTTCAATCCCTACACCGGCATCAAAACCAACCTCCTCTTCTTCACCAAAGGCCAGCCCACCCAGGACGTCTGGTACTACGAGCACCCCTATCCCCCCGGCACCAAGAGCTACAACAAAGGCAAACCCATCCGCTACGAGGAATTCGCCCCCGAACAGGCCTGGTGGGACAAACGCGAGGAAACCGAATTTGCCTGGCGTGTCTCCATCGACGACATCAAAGCCGGCGGATACAACCTCGACCTCAAAAACCCCCACAACGCTGATACCGTCAACCACGATCCCGACGAACTGATCGCCACCTACGCCCGGCAGCAGGGCGAAATTCAGGATCTGCGCGACCAATTGAAATCCATCCTCAACGAGGCGCTCAGCCGATGAAAAATGAAGAATTGGCGCTATACCGCGACCTCCTCGGAGAGATCAAGACCCGCGTCCGCGCCGGACAGCACCGCGCCGCCCTTTCGGCCAACGCCGAACTCATTGCCATGTATTGGGACATCGGCCGCATGATCGCCGCCAGACAAAAAGCGGAAGGCTGGGGAGCCGGCGTCATCCCCCGGCTGGCGGCGGATTTGAAAAACGAACTCCCCGAAGAGAAGGGGTTTTCGGAGAGGAATATAGGCTACATGGTCCGATTTGCCCGTGAATATGGGCAGGCTCCAATTTTGCAACAGGCTGTTGCAAAATTACAAACCATTGAGAGTAAGCGGAATACAATTATGCCACAAGCTGTGGCACAATTAGAAACTGCCGAAAAAAAAGGGGCGCAGCCTGCGCCCCAAATGAGCCATGATGAAATTTTGCAACAACCCGTTGCAAAATTACCCATGCCTCCTGAAATCCTCTTTGGGCTCCCTTGGTACCTCCATATCATCCTCATCCAAAAACTCAAAGACCTACCCACACGCCTCTGGTATGCCGATAAAGCCCGTCAAGAGGGTTGGTCACGCGACACGCTGACTGCACAGATTAAAAACCGGGCCCATGAACGACAAGGGGCTGCAATCACCAATTTCGACCGCACGCTGCCCGAAGGCCAGGCGATGCTTGCGCAAAGTCTGCTAAAAGACCCGTACCTGTTCGATTTCCTCACACTGGAGGAACCCTTCCACGAACGCGAACTGGAGACCGGCCTGCTCCAACACATTCAAAAGTTCCTGCTCGAACTCGGCCGCGGCTTCGCCTTCGTCGGGCGTCAATACCGTCTGGAGATCAGCGAGCGCGACGTTTACCTCGATCTGCTTTTCTACCACTTGCACCTGCGCTGCTTCGTCGTCGTGGACCTCAAGAAAGGCGAATTCAAACCCGAGTATGCGGGCAAGATGAACTTCTATTGCTCCGCCGTGGACGACCTCATGCGCCACGAACACGACGCCCCCACCATCGGCCTCATCCTCTGCCAGACCAAGGACCGCATTTTTGCCGAATACGCCCTGCGCGACATCCACAAACCCATCGGTCTCGCCGACTACGAACTCACCCGAGCCCTCCCCGGCGAATTCGCCTCCAGCCTCCCCAGCATCGAAGACATCGAAAACGAACTCACCGATGATCTCAAAGAGGAGGAAAGCCAATGACCCCCAATCCTCTCACTTCCCAAATTGGGGAGTCAGTGACTCCCGTTTTCATCACCGACCACCTTGACATCTGGACCTCGGCCATCAAAGCCAAGTCCACCGCCGGACGCGGGGGCGGCAAAAAAGCAGAATTCTACGGCATCAAGAAACTGCGCGAGCTGATTCTGGAACTGGCTGTCCGGGGATTGCTGGTGCCGCAGGATCCGGAGGATGAACCGGCGGCGGAGCTGCTGAAGAAGATCAAGGGCGAGAAATCTAAGCTGATCAAGACTGGAAAGATAAAGAAGGGGAAGAAATTCGCTCTAGCCGACGAAGAATTACCATTCAAAATTCCCAAAACATGGGCATGGACCACACTTGGCGAGATCTCGGAAGTTAGCCCAAGGAATACATTGCCAGACGACATTACCGCCGGTTTTGTTCCGATGCCGTTAATTTCAAACAGCTATGATGGCGTTCATGGCCAAGAAATCAAAAAATGGGGCGAAATCAAAAAGGGATATACGCATTTCGCTAACGGAGACATCGCAATCGCCAAAATTACGCCCTGCTTTGAGAACAGTAAGGCTGCGATTTTCAAAGGTTTAGAGAATGGCTATGGGGCTGGAACTACCGAATTACACGTCGCTCGGCTAATCGGTAAGTTTGTCAGCTCAAGATTCATTTTGCTCTATTTGAAGGCTCCGATGTTTCTTGAGAAGGGGAAAGCCCAAATGACTGGCTCTGCCGGTCAGAAGCGAGTCCCCGCGAGCTATTTTTCAGGTAATCCACTCCCTCTCCCCACCCTCGCCGAG
>PXDP01000129.1 GCA_003565035.1 PVC group bacterium
AGACTCCTGTCGTAGAAGGCACCCCGAAGAGCCGAACCCCACCCTGGCAGCCTCCGGTTGAGCGGAAAGGTTGCGGGAGGAGCCTGCGTTAGGTATAAACCGGGCGGGTGGCGTAGGGGAGGGGGTCGGGAATGCCGGCGCGATGGAAGCCGCGGAGGCGGAGGGCGCAACTGTCGCAGACACCGCAGGCGAGGTCGTTGGACTGGTAGCAGGACCAGGTTTGGTCGAGGGGCGCATTGAGATCGATCCCGGTTTTGATGATCTCGGCTTTGCTCATGTGGATGATGGGGGTGTGGATGCGGATGTGGGTTTCGGGCTTTGTGCCGGCTTCGATAACCTGGTTGAAGTGTTCGAAAAACTCGGGGCGGCAGTCGGGATACCCGGAGCTGTCCTCGGCCACGGCACCTATGAAGAGGGCGGTGGCGCCAATGACTTCGGCCCAGCTTACGGCGATGGCCAGAATATTGGCGTTGCGGAAGGGGACATAGCTGGTGGGGATGTCTTCACTCTCCAGATTGGCTTCGGTAACCGTCATGCCGGGATCGGTTAGGCTGCTGCCGCCGATGCGGGCGAGGTGGGTGACATCGACATTCAGGCATTCTGTGACACCGAAATCCCGGGCCAGATCTTCGAAGGCGCGGCGTTCCCTTTTTTCGGTGAGCTGTCCGTAATTGAGGTGGAGAAAGGCCAGTTGGTGGGTGCGTGCGGCGATGGCGGCGGTGACACAGCTGTCGAGTCCGCCGCTGACCAGGACCACGGCTTTGGGCTGGATGGAGTTCATGGGACTATTATTCACCATTTACGCCGATGCGCAAGGCTTCAAACAGGGCAATTCCCACGGAGGTTCCGAGGTTATAGGAGCGGACGGCGGTGCCGCGCATGGGGAGGGAGAGCAGCTGACCGGCGGCGTTTTGGAGGTGGTCGTCTGAAAGTCCCCGGGTTTCGGGGCCGAAGACAAGCCAGTCGCCGGGACGGAAGTCGGCTTCGTAGACGAGTTTTGTGGCCTTTTTGGAGAACCACCAAATGCGGGCGGGATCCACGCCGTTGAGGCAGTGGTCGAGATCGGGGTGCACGGTGATATCGACGTGGGGCCAGTAGTCGAGCCCGGCGCGTTTGAGGTGCTTGTCGTCGATGGAAAATCCCAGCGGTTCGATCAGATGCAGGGCGGTGCCGGTGGCGGCGCAGGTGCGGGCGATGTTTCCGGTGTTTGGGGGAATTTCCGGTTCCACGAGGACAATATGGTAACAGGGATCGGGCCAGTCAAACGTCATGGTGTGATGGTTTCAAGGAGGTCGTTGCGGTAGAGCAGATTCACGGCTTCGACATCCATACCGTGTCCGGCTTTGAAGGACGTGATTTTGCCGAGGAAATGGCCGCGTTCGATGAGGGCAATGGCGGCGAGCAGATCGAGAATTGCCCGGTGCCAGACGGCCTCAAGGGATTTTCCGTTATGGATCAGTCCCGGCGTGTTGACGTACCGTTTTTTGCCGGCGATGAGGACGTTGTCATTTGTGTACCCCAGATTTCGGATATCGGCGAACATTTTGCCGAGGGTTTGGCAGTAGAGTTTCTTTTGCGCGGTGGTGTTGGTGCGGGCATGGGCACCGCGGCGGAAGGTTTCGCGGTTGACGGCGAGTTTGATGCGCTGAGTTCCGATGGCGTTGGGGAAGTCCACGGCGCAGTCGAGGTCAAGGGCCGGCCGGTCGGGATCGGCCGGTTCGAATACCAGCAGTTTGCCGCCCGGGGCGCTCATGAACACGGGTTCTTTGACCGTGACGTACTGAAGCGGATAGCCGGATTCGGCGAGGCCTGCGGATTCGAGCGCTTCGACCAGGGGCATGCTGCCGACATCAAAAAGGGGCGGGTCGCCGGAGTCGATGCGGATGACGAGGTCATCGATGTCCATCCCCATTTTGAGGGCGATGATATGTTCGACGAGCCGGATGTAGTTGCTGGGCGGTCCGCTGCGCAGCACGATGTTGCTGACGATCTGGCCGGTGGTCCAGACGTTGTGAATGCCGACCTGCACGCGGAGGGCCTCGGGATGGTCCACGCGGTCAAACCACCAGCCTTCCCGTTCGGTGGGGAGAAATTCGATGGTGCGGGTTTCTTTGCCGAAGAAGGTGCCGGGGCCCTTCACAGAGACGGGTTTGGCGATGGTATTTCGTTTGGCGCGGAGGGGGGCGGCCGGGTCCATTGAGCGGTCTTCGTCAACGGGAAGGGCCTGAATGCGTTTCCATGCGTCCTGGGCTTCGGATTCGGTGCCGGCAAGGCTGCGTCCGGGAAGAGTGTCCATAATTTCGGGCGTGTTCGGGTTGGGAATTTGAAGGGTTTTTCCCTCTATCCCGATTGGGAATGGATTACAATCCGAAAGACTCAGGGGTTTTTCCGGCGCTGTTGCACGGCGTTGGCCAGGGAATCAAAAATCCTGGTGGTTTCGTCGAGATCGATGCAGCCATCGGTGATGCTCTGGCCATAAATGCTGTTTCCGTCTGTCTGGAAATCCTGCCGTCCGCTGACCAGATGGCTTTCGAGCATAACACCGGCGATTCCCCGCTGGCCGTTGGCGATTTGGCGGGCAAGGTCCTTGGCCACTTCCGGTTGTTTGCGGTAATCTTTGAGGCTGTTCCCGTGACTGCAGTCGACGACGACATAGGGGGGGAGGTTTTGCGCATTGAGGTCTTTGAGTACGGCCTGAATGGCCGGAGCCTCATAGTTGGGACCGGTGCGGCTGCCGCCGCGCAGGATTACGTGTGCGCCCGGATTGCCGGTGGTCTGAAAAATCGCGGCAACCCCCTGTTTGGTGACCGAGGGGAACCAGTGGGGGCTCCGGGCGGAGTACACGGCGTCGATGGCGATCTGCACATTGCCGCTGGTGCCGTTTTTGAAGCCCACCGGCATGGAGAGGCCGGAGGCCAGTTCCCGGTGCACCTGGCTTTCGGTGGTGCGGGCACCGATGGCGGCCCAGGCGATGGCGTCGGCGATGAACTGGGGAATAATCGTATCGAGAAACTCGGCTCCGGTGGGGAGGCCCAGTTCGCAGATGTCGGAAAGCAGCCGCCGGCCGATGCGCAGGCCTTGGTTGATTTGAAAGCTTCCGTCCAGATGCGGATCATTAATCAGACCTTTCCACCCCACGGTGGTGCGGGGTTTCTCGAAATAAACCCGCATGATCACACAAAGATCCCCGCGATAGTGATCCGCCAGCCGCTTGAGGTTTTGCGCATACTCCCGGGCGGCCGCCGGATCGTGAATTGAGCAGGGGCCCGCCAGGACCAGCAGGCGGTCGTCCTGCCCGGAAAGGATGGCTTCAGCATCTTTCCGGCCCTCTTCAACCACCTCCAGGGCATGATCGGAAAGCGGAATTTCCTCGATCAGAATGGCGGGAGGCAAAAGGGGCCGCATTGCGGCAATCCGGGTGTCATCATGGTGTAAAAGCATGAGGTTAATTAATCAACTGGATTGAATTGAACAAGGCCAAATTTTTCAGACGGTTCTCCGGGACTGTGCGGCACAATACCGCCGGTACCCTTGCGGTGATGTTGACATGGGAAAAAGCTTGGATGCAACTCTGTCTTTGTTAGGGACGGCGGGCATGAGCAAAGAATCGACCCCGATGATGAAACAGTACCGGAAAATCCGCAACGGGCTTCCGGAGGATGTGATTCTGTTTTTCCGCCTGGGGGACTTTTATGAGATGTTTTTCGACGATGCGCAGCGGGCGGCGTCGATTCTGGAAATCACCCTGACGAAACGGCAGAACATGCCCATGTGCGGAGTGCCCTATCACAGTTCGGAGGGGTACATCGCCAAACTGATCCGGGCGGGAATGAAGGTGGCCATTTGCGAGCAGGTGGAAAATCCGGCGGAGGTAAAGGGAATTGTGCGCCGCGAAGTCACACGGGTGATTACCCCGGGAACGGTGCTGGAGGACAATGTGCTGGAATCCAGCCGCGCCAATTATCTGGCCGGGCTTCATGTTGAAAACAAGCGGTTCGGGCTGGCTTTGCTCGATATCTCGACCGGGGATTTCCGGATCGAGGAGTCGGATTCGCTGAGCACGCTGTTGGACGGGCTGACCGCCGCCGGGCCGGCGGAACTGCTGGTGGCGGAGGAGGAGATGGACCGCTGGCCGCCGGAAGTGCGGCGGCTGGCACCGACGCTGACGCCCTACGACGACTGGATTTTTGAGCGGGATGCGGCGGAGGATCTGCTGGTCCGTCATTTTCAGGTTCAGTCGCTGGCGGGCTTTGGGTGCGCTCAGGTGGGGCCGGCCCTGGGCGCAGCGGCGGGCGTGTTGCATTATGTGCATAACCGTCTGCACAATCAGGTGGATCATATCCGCCGTCTGCAGGTGCGTAATCCGGACGACTTTCTGATGCTGGATGAGGCGACGACTTCCAATTTGGAGCTGGTGGATCCGCGGGATCCGCGGCCGGGGTATCGGGCACCCACCCTGCTGAAGGTGCTGGATACGACGCGGACGGCCCTGGGCGCGCGGCTGCTGCGCAGCTGGATTCAGCGTCCGCTGACCAAGGTGGAGGCGATCCGGGAGCGGCACGATGCGATTGAGGCACTGTTGAATCAGCGCCCGGCGTTTCGCGGGGTGCGGGAGCAGCTGGGGGAGGTAAAGGATCTGGAGCGTTTGCTGTCGCGGCTGCACAGCGGGAGCGGAAACCCGCGGGAGGTGCAGGCGCTGGCACAGTCGTTGCGGGCACTGCCGGGACTCAAAGAAACGCTGGCGACGGTTTCGGTGTCCGTCCGTTTGCAGACCCTGGCGGAGGCACTGCATCCGCTTCCGGAGCTGACGCAACAGGTGGATTCGTCACTGGTGGATGAGCCGCCGATGAATTTGAAGGATGGCGGGGTCATCCGCGACGGGGTGCATGCGGAGCTGGACGAATTGCGGAGCGCGTCCACCGAGGGCCGCCAGTGGCTGGCGCGCTTTCAGGCGGATGAACAGAAGCGCACTGGCATCAAAAGCCTGAAAGTGCGGCACAATAAAGTGTTCGGCTACTACATCGAAATCAGCAAAACTAATCTGGATTTGGTGCCGGAGGATTATCAGCGCAAACAGACCCTTGCAAACGCGGAACGGTTCATCACCCCCGCCCTTAAAGAGGTGGAGAACAAGATCCTCGGGGCACATGAGCGGGCGGTGGCGCTGGAGCAGGAGCTGTTTGCGGAACTGCGGGAAAAGATTCTTGCGGAGACGGCCCCGATTCAGGCCAGTGCCGGGGCACTGGCGGAACTGGATGTGCTTGCGACCTTCGCGGACCGGGCCATGACACTCCGCTATGTGCGGCCGGATATGCGGGATGATGATGTGCTCGACATTCAGGACGGACGCCATCCGGTGATCGAAACCCTGGAGGATGCCGAGCGTTTTGTACCCAATGACACCTATCTGGACACCCGGGAGCAACAGGTGCATATTCTCACCGGTCCCAATATGGCGGGGAAATCCACGTATATCCGTCAGGTGGCCCTGATTGTGATTCTGGCTCAGGTTGGCTCGTATGTCCCCGCCGCCGCCGCACGGCTGGGGGTGGTGGACCGGGTGTTCACGCGGGTGGGGGCCAGCGATGATTTGGCCAGAGGACGCAGTACCTTTATGGTGGAAATGCAGGAGGCTGCGAATATCCTCAACAACGCCACTCCCCGCAGTCTGGTGGTGCTTGACGAAATCGGACGGGGTACTTCCACGTACGACGGGATCAGCATCGCCTGGGCGGTGGCGGAACATCTGCACAATCAGAAAGCCAATAAAGCCAAAACCCTGTTTGCCACCCATTATCACGAACTCACCCAGTTGCCGGAAACTCTGAACGGCGCCAAAAATTACTCTGTGGCGGTGCGGGAGCGGGGAGAGCAGATTGTTTTTCTGCGCAAGATTGTCGAAGGGGCGTCGGACCGCAGTTACGGCATTCAGGTTGCGCGGCTGGCGGGATTGCCGGACAGTGTGGTGGGCCGGGCCCGTGAAATTCTCTACGGACTGGAGGCGGGAAGCCACACCGTCGGGCAGCCGCAGCTCGTGCGCCCCAAACCGCGGAAACCTAAAGAAGACGACAAAGAACAATTGCAGTTGTTTGGGTTGTAATAAAGCCGGAGTCCCGCGTTTACGCGGAAGTGGGGAGCGAAGGTTGAGCAAAGGGTCAGAGTCCCGCGTTTACGCGGAAGTGCAGAGCGAAGCTTTAGCGAGCGGGTTTCAGTGGATCGGGTAAAATGTGTGTTTACGGCTGCGGAGAGGGACTTATGGCATGGGACTTATGGCTTGAAGGCAGGGTAGAACGACCCTTTCCACCGCATTCCCGGGCCGTAAACGACCCTCCGGGCTTCCGCGTAAACGCGGGACTCTGACCGTGTGCACCACATTCCCGGGCCGTAAACGACCCTCTGGACTTCCGCGTAAACGCGGGACTCGGGCCCATTTCCACCGGAACCCCTGCCTGACTCTTAGGTTTTTCACTCTGCCTCAGGCAAAGCGAGGACGATCCAGCGGAGGAGCAGGCGCTCCAGAGGGCTCATGTCCTGAAGCTCTTCGCGGACCCTGAGGGCGAGGGCCGGATCATCGGTGATTAGCCCGTTGACGCCCAGCACGATGAGATCAATCATGTCCTGTTTGCGGTTGACGGTCCACACATGAACTTCGCGCCCCTGCCGCGCGGCGCGGCGGAGGAACGCGGGAGTGGCGAGCTGTCGGTTGACTGCGAGAAAATCGCCGGGCATCTGCTGCAGTCCGCCCACGCCGACACTGAGCACGTATCCAACCGGCAGATCGGGAACGAGTTCCTGAAGCTGAAGGACTGCCGGCAGTTCGAGCGACATGAGCACGGCGCGGTTCCGGGAGGGATGCCGGTTCAGAATCTCGACCACCGCCTCGGCCAGGCTCGGGTCAAAGCCGTAGTATTTAAGCTCGATCATCAGACGGATCCGGCCGTCGGCGGCATCAAGAGCCTCTTCGAGGGTGGCCACGCGGCGGCGGTCCGGCGGACTGCCGTCATCCGGGATTTGCACCAGCCCGCGCATCTGGTCGAAGGGGGTTCGGGCGACGACCAGAGAGGCGTTAGCGACGCGCATGAGATCGGCATCATGAACGAGGACCACCCGGCCGTCGGCGGTGAGCTGCACATCGATTTCGGTGAAGTCCGCACCGCAGGCGATGGCGGCATCGAGGGCGGCGAGGGTGTTTTCCGGTGCGGGCGGCGGCCCGGCCCGGTGGGCGGAGATGTACACAGGGTTCATGTCGGGGAGTCGGGATAGGGCAAGGGCACTGATGGCGAGACTGAAAAGTGAACCCACAGCCAGAAGCGGCAGAAGCACGCCGGGCCGGAGACTGCGGATCAGCAGGTGGCGCAGCCCCCGGGGCAGCACTGGAACCGCCGGTTTGTGCGGTGCTTCGTGGTGCAGCGGCGTCTCCTCGAAATAAAAGCAGATCAGCAGAATCGAGCCAAGTGTAAATACCGCAAAGCCCGTGAGAAACGCAAAGAGGGTGTTCAGGCTGATCAGGGCACCCGCAAGGATCAGAAGGGCTCTCACGGAGGGGATCAGATTCAGGGCGGTATTCAGGAGGAGGCGGGCGAAGATCAGGGCCAGACTGTTGGTGAGGAGGCGGAAGAGCCAAAACCCGATCAGAAAAACAGCCATGAGCCTCAGCAGACGCAGGGCCCGCTTTTTGGGCAGGCGCCAGGTTTGACGTATAGCAGGGAGAAGTCGGTAATCGCCTGCCAGGGTGGCGGGCAGGACGGTAAGCAGGCGTCCCAGTAACCAGAGGCTGGGGAGCAGAAAGAGGAGCAGCCAGAGGGTCAGGGCGGCGACGGCCCGGTGGAATTCACGGGGGCGCTGGCTGAGGTAGAAATTGATATCGAACTCACTGAGCAGGGCCCGGTGAACGGCAAAAACGCCCGCGCCGAGGATCAGGGCCCAGACCAGTCCGGCCAGGGCCAGAATGATGCAGAGGTTGAAGAGACGGGGCAGCATGCGCAGGGTGCGGCGGAGAATAAGAGGAACGCTTGTGGTTTGACCGTTGATCCCCGCCTGCAGGAGCAGGAAAATACCTGAGAAACGGACTACAGAGGTCATGAGTCCGGCACCGATCAACAGACAAAGGTTCAGAAATCCCCGTCTGCTGACCGCCCAGGAAAGCAGATCAATATTGGCCACCACCGGGGTGCCGCCGCGCAGAAGCTCCTGCCTTAGAATCCAGGTCATGAACGGTGTGAGAACCAAAAAAAAGAGCAGACCTGATGCCGCATACCAGATCAGCAGGGGTTTCCATAGCCCAAGAAACCGGTGGCGTGCGGCCCTGAGCAGGGGGTCGTTCAGCAATCGGGGAATACTCATTTTACGAAACTAACCCGCGATCAGCATGATGCCAGAATTAAACGAATGGAATTTGGTTCGGTGAGCGAAAGTTGAGCAAAGGGTCAGAGTCCCGCGTTTACGCGGAAGTGCAGAGCGAAGGTTGACTTATTTACTTCATCCGCTCGCGGTACCAGCGGATTTCCGCGGCCATGTCGGCGGGTTTGAAGAGGGAGGAGCCGACATCGAAGACACTGGCCCCGTGCTGCCGGCATTGGAGGCAGGTTTCGCGGTTGAGGCCACCGTCCACGGCAATGGCCAGTTCCGGGAACTGGCTGCGGAGTTCGGCCATGCGCGGCAGGGGATCGGGAATGAAAGATTGTCCGCCAAACCCGGGATTGACGGTCATGAAAAGAACTTCGTCGCATGCGTTTACCACCGGCGCAATTGAATCCAGCGGCGTGGCGGGGTTGAGGACGATGCCGGCGCGGACGCCGCGGGCACGGATTCTCCGCAGTGTTTCTTCTGCGTCGTGATCGGCTTCGATGTGCACCAGCAGCGTGTCCGCGCCTGCATCGCAGAAGGGGTCCACGTACTGATCCGGATGCAGCATCATGAGATGCACATTCAGGGGGATGCTGACAGCCTTGCGGGCCATTTCGACCACCGAGGGACTGAAGCTGACGTTGGGAACAAAGTTCCCGTCCATGATGTCAATGTGCACTTCATCGGCTCCGGCATCCTCCACGCGGCGGCAGGCCTCGTGGAGATGGCCGACATCGGCGGCGAGAATGCTGGGGTTGATGCGGGCGGTCGGGTTCATTTCTGAGCCTCCCTCAGGCGGGTTACCGCATCCCGGACCGCATCGAAGGCCTCATCCGCCGGTATTTCTTCGAAACTTTTTTCGGTGCGGGGTTTGAGTTCGACAATCCCTTTGGCCAGGCCGCGTTCACCGATGGTGAGGCGAAGCGGGAATCCGAGCAGGTCGGCATCTTTGAATTTAAAGCCCGGGCGTTCTTCGCGGTCGTCCACCATGACATCGATCCCGGTGTTTTCGAGTTCCGCCGCGAGCGCGGTGGCGCGGGTCATGGATTCTTCGTGTTTGGGACTCAGCACGGTAATCAGGACGGTGTAAGGCGCGACATTGACCGGCCAGATGATGCCGTTTTCGTCGTGGGACTGTTCAATGACCGCCTGGAGGGTGCGGCTGACCCCGATGCCGTAGCATCCCATCACCGCGGGAATGGATTTGCCGTTTTCATCAAGCACGTTGGCACCGAGGGCCAGGCTGTATTTGGTGCCGAGCTTGAAGACATGCCCCACTTCGACACCGCGCTTTTCGGACAGGCGGCCTTTTCGGTTGGGCGCGAGGTCGCCCGCTTTCGGAAAGGCAATATCGACCAAAGCTTCCGGCGCCAGATCGCGCGCCAAATCAAAATGCAATCGGTGCGTGTCGGTTTTGTTGGCACCGATGACCCCGCCCTTGAGGCCCTCCAGGGTTCGGTCAACGAGAAGGGGAATCTCCAGACCGACCGGCCCGGCAAAGCCGACTTCGGCACCGGTGACTTTGCGGACCGTTTCCGGATCGGCGGGGACGACATCTTCCGCGCCGAGCACGTTGCGGAGTTTGATTTCGTTCACCTCGCGGTCTCCCGGCAGCAGCACAGCCACCGGTTTTCCGTCCGCCATATAGATCAGGGTTTTAACCAGCTGGCGGGGTTCGACCTTGAGGAAGGCGGCGACATCTTCGATTTTACCCACATTGGGGGTGGCGATTTCTTCGAGGGCTTTTTCAGCATCGGCAAAAAGGCTGGGCAAATCGCAGAAACCTTCGGCCCGCTCCATGTTGGCGGCGTAAGAGCCGTCGTCGGCTTCGAGAATTGCGTCCTCCCCGGCCTCGCAGGGGACCATAAATTCGTGGGAGGAGGAGCCGCCCATGTCGCCGGTGTCGGCCTCCACCGGCATGGCGTGCAGACCGCAGCGCCGGAAAATGTTCACGTAAGCATCGTACATTTTCTGATAGCTGCCGTCGGCGGCTTCGGAGCTGATGTCGAAGCTGTAGGCATCCTTCATGATGAATTCCTTGCAGCGCATGAGCCCGAAGCGGGGGCGGATCTCATCCCGGAATTTGGTCTGGATCTGATAAAAATTGCAGGGGAGCTGTTTGTAGGAGCTGATTTCGCGGGAGACGAGGTCGGTGATGATCTCTTCGTGAGTGGGACCGAGCACCATTTCCCGGGCCTGTCGGTCTTTGACGCGGAACATGACGTTTTTGAGCGTTTCGTAGCGCCCGCTGCGGTCCCAGATCTCGCGGGGGTGCATGGCGGGCATGAGACCCTCCTGGGCACCGGCGCGGTCCATTTCTTCGCGGACGATGGCCTCCACTTTGCGCAGAGCGCGGAAACCGAGGGGAAGGTAGGTGTAAAGTCCACTGCCCAGACGGCGGATCAGCCCCGCCCGCAGCATGAGCTGGTGGCTGGGGATTTCAGCGTCCTGGGGAATTTCTTTGAGGGTGGGGATCAGGGTTTTAGACCAAAGCATAGAGGGTAACGGGGGTTAGGAGTTGAAAGCAGATACATTGTCGAATGAATCGCTTCCGTGCAATGATTTTTCCGCGGAACCTTTCGGCGGAATCTTCCGGGTATGCATTTTTACGCAGCCAGAGAATCTCTTCCCGGGTGAACATTATGGGGGTACGGACCTCAGACGATGAAAAATCGGACTTGGTTTGACATCCATTTTCAAAAGGCTAAATTGCGATCATGTCAATTATTGAACCGGATCAGGGGATTTCGCGAAAAAACGTGGTGGTGGGCAATGCGCCGCAGCCCATGGAGGCCAGTTTGCTGCAGATGGAACTGGAGGCGCATGGAATTGAATCGATTCAGGACGGGGAGTTTACGGTGGCGGTTGATCCGCTGCTTTCCAATGCCATCGGCGGGGTGCGGGTGCTGGTGGCTGCGGCGGATGAGGCGGCCGCCAGAGAGGTGCTGGCGGAATTTTACCGGAAACGGCGGGAAGATGAGGCGGCTCTGGAATTCACCTGCCCCGCCTGCGGCGAGGAGGAGGCTCTGCCGGTGGAGCGTTCGCCGGTTTTCTGGATGATGATGGTCCTGTCGCTGGGGGTTCTGGCTCTGATCCCCTGGGACCGGTACAAATGTCCAAAGTGCGGGCACCGCTGGCGGTGAGGGCCTTGATCCAGACCTCAGTTTGAAGGGCCATTGTCTCGAAACAGACCGCAGATTCAAATGCGTATTGTGAGGAAGATCCAACCGGTCTTTCGTTTAGAGGAATGCACTTCATATCCACGCCACCGCCCCGCTTGTCCTGCCCTTTACACACAAATCTTACTGGACAATAGCTTGCTTTCCTTTGCGTCATCGTCTCTACCGCTCAAGGGTAACTTTTCTCAGCGGGAACTGCGGTTTGATTGACACGGAGGTGAAAAATACTGTGCAGAACGGGCAGTACAATGCTGCCAGAGGTGGCGGAGAGAAATTGAATGTCGTACAGTGAACATTGAAAGGATTATTATCCCAACGGGATAAGATTCGTCAGCCAAGGGCACCGCCCCTGGGCAAGTTCACCCTAAGGGGTCCCATCCTGAAGGGATGGATTTCTTTACGCGCGAAGAGGAATGGCATCCCTGCAGGATGCGCGGTATTCTGCTTGGGATCTCAAGGGGCGTTGCCCCTTGCTGACGAATGTGATGCCTTTAGCATCAAGAGTGTTATGGAGCGTGAGGCTGGCGGTTAAATGACCTTTGCGCTACCGCCACAAGAACTAAATTCTAATGTACGAGTATTGCCCAGTAGGATTTGTGTGTAAAGGGCAGGGCAAGCGGGATGGCGGGCTCGTCACTGTTAAGGTGTTAAGATCTTGTTTCTTGACACATTTGAATTTGCGATAGATTTCGGGTGAAATACCGAGCAAATTGAGTTCTGGGCCCAGCAGTCGAATTGACCCACGTTTCCGATCATCGGAAAAGGCTTCTGGTCATTTTCCGATGGTCGGAAAATTTTGACTGAAGGAAACGAAGAGAGGTAAGGCCGAAACGACTTGTGCTGAATCGAGTATGATTGCGATCAGGTGCCTCACAGCCTCTCCTGCCCCATGGCGGTACCTGAAGGTACACGCACTCCGAAGGCGCCATGCCATGGCATGGTAAACTTCGCTCGTCCTGTCCGCTGCAAAAGGTCCGCCGCAGGATGCGGCGCCTCCGGATGTTTTCTGGCTTTTCTTTGCACTTTCGAGGCGGATTCTTTGAAAAGAATCAAATCGTACAATTAAAGTACGATTTGACTTGTAGGGGTGCCGGGGTATTCGCTAAAGAAGTTACCGTTAAATTTTTAACCGCCCTGATGTCGGGGCTGAACGACGGAAACAGAAACTATGAGCCCATCGCAAATTGTGTCCCAGAAGCGTATCACTGCCGAAGAGGCAGCCGCCATGATTCATAACGGAGAGGTGATCAGCACCAGCGGTTTCACTCCCGCCGGCTATCCCAAGGCGATTCCGCTGGCCCTGGCGAGGCGCGCGGAAGCGCTTCATGCGGACGGTCAGGATTTCAAGGTGTCGCTGTACACAGGGGCGAGTGTGGGGGATGAACTGGACGGCGAGCTGGCCCGGGCCAAAGCGCTGAACTTCCGGATGCCGTATCAGTCCAACGCCGATATCCGGGCCGGCATCAATTCCGGCGAAATTGAGTTTGTGGATTTCCATCTGTCGCATGTGGCGCAGTATATGCGTTACGGGTTCATTCCCAAGTCCACCACCGCGATTGTCGAGGCGGTGGAGGTGACCAATGACGGCAAAATTTATCTGTCCACCTCCGGGGGCATGAGCGCGACCTTTCTGAAGGCGGCCGACCGGATTTTTGTGGAGCTGAATGAGTCCATGCCCAAAGGGCTGATGGGCTTTCATGATGTCTATCTGCCGAAATCCCCGCCCAACCGCGCCCCGCTGCCGATTTACCATCCCGGCGACCGCATCGGCACCCCGTATGTGAAGGTCGATCCGGCAAAAATCGCGGGCATTGTAGTGACGAATATGCCGGACAAAACTCCGGCCTTCCGCGCCCCGGACCGGGACAGCGAGGCGATTGCCGCGCATACGATCGATTTCCTGCTGCACGAACAGAAAATGGGTCGTCTGCCGGAGCACCTGCCGTATCAGTCCGGCGTGGGCAATGTCGCCAACGCGGTGCTTTCGGGCTTTGCGACCCATCCCAAGATTGACCCGATTTCGCTGTACACCGAAGTGATGCAGGACGGGGTGTTTGAGCTGATCGAGGCGGACCGCCTGGAAATGGCCTCCACCTGTTCGCTGACCCTGTCGCCGGCCGGTCAGGTGAAGTTTCAGAACAACATAGATGAACTGAAACACAAGATTATCATCCGTCAGCAGGAGATGTCGAACAATCCGGAGGTGATCCGCCGCCTGGGGGTGATTTCGATGAACACGGCACTGGAAATGGACATGTTCGGGCATGTGAACTCCACCCATGTAATGGGCAGCAAGATGATGAACGGGATTGGCGGCAGCGGCGATTTCTGCCGGAATGCTTACATTTCGATCTTTATGAGTCCGTCGATCGCCAAAAACGGCGATATTTCGGCGGTGGTGCCGATGGTGAGTCACTGCGACCACAATGAGCATTCAGTTCAGGTGCTGGTGACCGAGCAGGGCCTGGCGGACCTTCGGGGGCTTTCCCCGGTGCGGCGGGCACGGCTGATCATCGAAAAATGCGCCCATCCCGATTACAAAGAGATTCTGACCGACTACCTGGAGCAGGGTCTGAAGAACGCACCCTCAAAACATACTCCGCATGTGCTTGCAAATGCGTTCTCCTTCCATCAGCGTTTCCTGGAGAGCGGAAGCATGAAGTGAGAGGGTTGAGGGTAGAGGGTAGAGGGTAGAGGTCAGAGGGTAGAAGAAAAAGGAAGAAGTCAGAAGAGTGAGAAGAACTTGGAAGTCAGAAGAACGAAAATCAGGATGAAACGAATTTTTAAGAACGCCGGAGAACGAGTATGAGCCAGACATTATCCCCGACATTAGATTTGCAGGCCGATTTCGGTGCGCCGGATCCGGCGCTGTGGCGCAGTCTGACCGAGAAGGTTCTCGGAGGCGTGCCCTTTGACAAAAAACTGGTGGTGAAGACGCCGGAAGGCATTCCGGTTCAGCCAATCTACGGCCCGGATGCGCTGGAGGCGCTGGATCTGGCGGACACGATGCCCGGAAAATTCCCCTATGTCCGCGGAACCAAAGCGGAGGGATACCGGTCCGGGGCCTGGAAGATTTGTCAGCGGCTGCCGTATACGACCGCAGAGGAGTTCAACGCGGCGGCGAAACGGGATTTGAGCCGGGGTCAGGATGCACTGATGGTGGATGGCGATCTGGCGTCCTCCCAACTGGATGCGGCCCTGAAGGATCTGGATCTTTCCGGGGTGGCGGTGCATCTGGATGCCGGTGCGGACGCGCTTCAGGCAGTTGAAACGCTGTTTGCCCGGCCGGATGCACCTGCGGAGGGGAGCGTTCTGTTTGATCCGGTGGCGATGCTGGCGACCCAAGGGGTTCTGCCGATGACGCTGGAGCAGGCCTGGGACCGTCTGGCGGAGGGGGTGAAAACGGTGGATACCCATGCGCCCGCGTTCAAAAGCGTGAGTGTGGATGTGACCTGGTGCGGAAACGCGGGCGGTCACGCGGTGTGGGATTTGGCCATTATGCTGGCTTCGGCGGCGGAAAGCTTCCGGGCACTGGAAGAGCGGGGGGTGTCCCCGAATCTGGCGGGCGAAAAAGCACTGGTCCGCTTCAGTGTGGGCACGGACTTCTTTATGGAAGCGGCCAAGTTCCGGGCCGCGCGCGGCTTGTGGGCCCATTTTGTCAAGGCCTGCGGCGGCGGAGAGGATGCGGCCAAACTTACGCAGTACGCGCGGACCTCCATCTGGGAACAGTCGGCGCTGGATCCCTATGTGAATCTGCTGCGGGCGACCTCCGAGGCGTTCAGCGCGGTGATTGGCGGAGTGGACGGGCTCACGGTGGATCCCTTCGATGCGGTGGCGGGTCCGCCCAACGAATTTTCGCGGCGCATTGCCCGCAACATCCAGTTGGTGTTGCGCGACGAGGCGCATCTGACCGAGGTGGTGGACCCGGCGGGCGGTTCCTGGCTGGTGGAGACGTTGACCAAAGAGCTGTCTGAAAAAGCCTGGGCGCTGTTCCAGGACATCGAACGCAAGGGCGGCCTGATCGCGATGCTGGGCGACGGCAGTCTGCGCGAGGAACTGCTGAAGAGTGCGGAAGAGAAAAAACTGAAGCTCGCACGGCGTCAGGCGGTGAAAGTGGGTGTCAACCAGTACGCAAATCTGGACGAGACTCCGCTTCGTCCGGTGAACGCCGCAGCGGCCGAATCCGCCGAGGCGGCGGATCATCAGGTCACCCGCGCGGTGCCGGTGAAAGCGGACCGGCTGACCTCCGGCTATGAGCGTCTGCGCGAAAACATGGCGGCCTATGTTGCGGCGAATGGTTCCGCACCGAAGATCTTCATGGCGCAGATGGGGCCGGTGAAACAGCACAAGCTCCGCTCGGATTTCAGTGTGGAATTTTTGAAACCAAGTGGTTTTGCGATTGTTGCGGAAGGCAGTTACGCGGATGCGGAAAGTGCCGCCGCCGC